>SFJB01000139.1 GCA_004555145.1 Bacteroidales bacterium
TGTCAAATTTTCAAAAATCGCTTCCCGGAAGGTGGTTATTTGGAGGTGAGGAGCGTCTCCGGGTTTCCGCCGCCGTCACGATTGCAAAAGTAATACAATCAAGCATACGTCCAACATTTTTCGGGTATATTTTTCAGGCTTTTAAGGAAAAAAATTGCGTCCGCCCCTTTTGCAGAGCGGACGCGAAACGGAAACTGAAAAATAGATGTACCTCAGAAGTTCGTCACACCTGACGAGGAGAGGTCACAACCAACATATATTTATACTGATGTGTATGCTCCGAATTATTTTTTCTTCTTGAGCAGTTTTTCGATGGACTTGTCGACCTGCTTGATTTTCTTCAGATACTCCTTGTATTGCTTCTGACAGTCCTTGGCCAATATCTTGTCGGCGCGGGTCTTTCCGCCCACATACTCCAGGTACTTCGCACGCGTATTGTCGGCTGCCCGCTGCAGCTGGTCACGATACTTGGAGAGGTCGTCGAGCGACGTATCGGAATAGATTTGCTTTGCCTGAATGTCGAGACCATACTGCTTGGAGAGTGCCGTCGAGAGCTCGCTGAAGGTCATGTCCTTGGTCAGCTCCTTGCGATAGCTGTCCAACTCGGCCGGTGTCATATCGCGTACAAAGCTCTGGGCCTTCTTACGACGTTCGATGACGTCGGGGCGCAGCGAAGTGGATACGACCACTGTTCCCTTCAACGTGCTGCCATAAGTGTGCCACGAAATGCAATAGGCATCGCGGAAGTCGCGGTTCTTGGCATTGTTGACATAAATCAACAGCGCTTCTTCGCTCTGATCGGTACGAAACATGACGGAGGCTTTATCATCCTGACCAGTCAAAATGCGCCATTGGGTGGAGCCTGTCCCGTCATTTCCATAAGGCTTGACATGAATCATGTTATAAGACACGGCTTCATCGTCCTTGTAGGCCTGGATGAGGTCCTTGAGGAAATTAGAAATGGTTGAGCTACCCCATTGTTCGGAAAAGGTAAAGTTATACACGGCCGAACGACCGATCAAGTCTCCCGTGACGGGATTCTTAGAAGCCTGCAAGGAAGTGGTCTGCACCTTCACATCGGAACGATTGAGGAAGCCGCCCAACACCTGTCTCACACGCTTGGGATTCTTGATATCACTGCTCCAATCCACCAGGTCAACCTCAGGCGAGTAGGCCGAATGGGAACGAGGCGAAGCCATAGTTACTACGGTTGCCAGACTATAAGCCAATAAGGCTGCGGATAATAATTTACAATTCACGATTTTCATAATTATAGATGCTTTAAAAGTTATTCTTCTTCGATATATGACAAATTATCTTCTACTATCATTTCTTTAAACGTTTGGATGAGTGCCACGCGCTTCGTCTGCTCCTCGATGATGGCAGCCAGGATTTCCTCGCGGGTAGGCTCGGTCACGGACGGCGATGCCTCGGTCGAATGGGCCAGCAGCGACACTCTCGATGCCTGCAGGTGGTCGTCTTCGGGCTCGACATAAGCCGTGGGCATGGTCTGCTGAGGCGTGGCCGGGATGGAAACCTGCGGCACCTCAGGCTCGGCCACTTCTTGGACCTCGGCATAATAATGCTTGGGCACGCGGCGCACGGCACGCCCCATCTTCAGTTGCATCAACACACGTTCGGCCTCGGTCTCAGCCCTCGGCGCGGCCTTCTTCGCCTTCACGCTGTCAGGAGCTCCGGCAGCTTGCTCCACCAACGAGAGCATCGGAGCCTCAGAGGCCTCCGGGCGCGAAACCCACCACCACATCGACACCATACAAACGGCCAGACAGGCGGCTGCCAACCAGGTCACCACCTTCCTGCGGCGATACCAGACGGGTACGGGCCGAGGGGTAGCCGCTTCTACGTCGGGCATACCACTGTCGAAATATGCAAACATTTCCCGATAAGGCTCCCACTCCGACGGCAGGTCGGGCGTCTGGCGGAAAAACTCCGACAGCCGGGCCTCTTCGCCCAAAGAGGTGCGACCCTCCATAAAGCGTTCGAGCAAGATTTCTATTTCCTGATATTGTTTCATCGTAACAACTGTTTATGTTTGATTTCTTCTAACAACTTTCTGCGAGCATTGGAGAGCAGGGTCTCCACCGTATGCTGTCTCAGTCCCAACAGAGTGGCCATCTCGTCAAGAGAACGCTGCTCGACCTGTCGCATGTGCAACACCAATCGCTCCGTACGCGGCAATGCCTGCATTCTCTTCTCTAACCACGACATCATTTCGCCCTCCTGCATCAACTGCAAGGGAGTGAGCGAGCCCTCTGACTGTTCGGAAACATCGAGACTTTCTTGTTCGTGAGAATGACGAAGGAGATTCAACGAAAGGCGACGCGCCATCACCACAATCAAGCGCTGAACCGTGAGCAAATCCAACTCCTCGCGCATCGTCCAAAGGCGAATCATGACGTCTTGAGCAACATCTTCAGCGTCGTCGGCCGTAAGACGCAACGCGTAGGCTGTCTGCTCTGCCAGGCGACGCCAGGATTGGGCACTATGTTCAAAGTCTTCCTTCTTCATCACTTTCTGCCTATTCTACACGATGGTCTCCGAAAACTCCATCAAAATTAAGATTATTTAAGTAAATAGCCATTCCGCGCCCCTCAATCCATATCAATTCCCGGGACAGGAACACACAAAAACCACTCCCCGAAAAGTCCCGCCGGCAACGCGCCGAGACCTTTCGGGGAGCAGTGGTGACCATCCATCCAAACAATTACGGACGCACGGAGCGGTTGGGGTTCACCGGATTCCAGACCGTGAGATGCGTATTGGCCGTTGCGACTACAAACTTATAGAGCGACGACTTGTAAGCAGTCAGGTCAACCTTGCACTGTCCGTCGCGAGCAGGCACCGTGGCTACCTTGATCCAATTCTCCCTTCCTTCTTCCTTAAACTTATTCTCGGGCGCCAGATAAACATCGGCCATTCCTTTGGCCTCGTCAACCTTCCAGTTGAGAATGACGTTCTCCTCGTAATTATAGGCCGTGAGGTCGTAAATATCGCGTTTGCCGATGAAGCTGATGCCGTCCTGCTCGAAGGCCACATCACGCGGCACTTCAAAATTCATATAGCGGCAAATGGTAGGAAGCACGTCAACATGTGACAACCAAGGCTCGGAGAACTGGCGATTCACCTTCTTCTGGTTAGTAGAAATCCACACCGTACGGGCACGCTCCGACTGACCGCCGTGATGGTATCCCTGCTCGTCGCGACCATGATCGGCCAGGACTATCACCAACCATTCCTCGTTGAAATTCTTCTCGCGATACTGCACAGCCTCCCACACCTTGCC
>SFJB01000140.1 GCA_004555145.1 Bacteroidales bacterium
TGTCTGCAACGCCTTCTGAGGTTTGAACGGTGGCAATGTTCGGGTTGATGAGGACTGTGCTTATGCCTTCTTCCCTAAGGGCTTTGAGGGCCTGGGAACCGCTGTAGTCGAATTCTCCCGCCTCACCTATCTTGAGTGCTCCGGAACCGAGCACGAGTACTTTCTTTATGTTCCTGTCGATCATATTACAAGCTTGCTATGAATTCGTCAAACAAAAACTCCGTGTCCACCGGACCGCTGGATGCCTCGGGATGGAACTGGGCTGAGCAGAAAGGTTTGCTGATGTGCCTTATGCCTTCATTGGTGCCGTCGTTCATATTGATGAAGTAAGGTACCCACTGGGAAGGCAGGGTGTCAGAATCCACCGCAAAGCCGTGGTTCTGGGAAGTGATGAAACATCTGTCGCTGCCGCACATCCTCACAGGCTGGTTGTGGCTGCGGTGCCCGTATTTGAGTTTGAAGGTCTTTGCACCGGCGGCAATGGACATAAGCTGGTTGCCCATACAGATTCCGCATACAGGCTTATCTCCCTGGAGAGCCACCCGTATGTGCTCCACCGCCTTGCCGCAAAGGGAAGGGTTGCCAGGACCGTTGGAAATGAAGAGTCCGTCCCATTCCAGGGTGTTGAAATCATAGTCCCAAGGCACTCGAATCAGCTTTACTCCCCTCGAAATCAAGCATCTGAGTATCTGGTGCTTTACTCCGCAATCCACAAGCACCACAGTTTTGTCTCCGTTGCCATACTCCCGCACTTCCTTGCAGCTGACTATTGCTACCTGATTGTCTATGTTGGGGTCGTAGTAAGGGAAGTCCTCGGACACGCCCTCAGGAACTATCTTTCCGAGCATGGCACCCTCTTCCCTGAGCATTTTGGTGAGCTCGCGGGTGTCGATGCCGAAGATGCCGGGGACTTTCTGCTCCTTGAGCCATTCGTCAAGACTCTTGACTGCATCCCAGTGGCTGTACTTCTCGCTGTAGTCCGAGATAATGAGCCCTCTGACGTGAATCTTTTCGGACTCGAAAGCCGTGCAGAGTCCATTCTCGTCAAATTCTTCGGGAGGAATGCCGTAATTCCCTATGAGAGGGTAACTTACGCAGAGTATTTGCCCCGAATAAGAAGGGTCGGTGAGGCTCTCGGGATAGCCTACCATAGCTGTGGAGAATACTACTTCTCCAGATGCAGCCGCGTCATAGCCGAAACTCCATCCTTCCAGCCTGCGTCCGTTCTGGAGGATAAGCGTTGCTTTTTTGCGTGTTTCTGACATATAGTTAAATTGTTTGTATCCAATCTGCTGCGGCGCCCATCAGCTCCGCAATCCTATCGTTTGCAAGATTTCCCAGGCTTCCCGTGTGGCTGTGGTGCAAGTCGCTTGCCTTCAGTTCAGCCGCCTTGCCGGCAGCGTAGCTGAACCTGCCCTCGTTAACCTCTATGCCCACTTGCTTGTACGCGTCGCGGAATGGGATTCCCGAGAGGGTGCGGCGGTTCACTTCCTCCACGGTAAAAAGATACTTATATTTCTCATCCTCAAGTATATGTTCGTTCACCTCGATGTGCTGGAGCATATAGTCGGTCATATTCAGACAATCGTGCATCATTTCCAATACAGGGAAGAGTATATCCTTAAGAAGCTGATAATCACGGTGGTAGCCGTGTGGCATATTGCTGCAGAGCATCGATACCTCGTTCTCGCAGGCCAGTATGCGGTTGCACCTTGCACGTACCAATTCCCACACATCGGGGTTCTTTTTGTGCGGCATTATGCTGGAACCGGTAGTAAGCTCGTCGGGGAAGTGTATGAAGCCGAAATTCGGGCACATATACTGGCAGCAGTCGGCCGCGAACTTGTTGAGTGTGAGAGCTATGCTGCCGAGTGCGGAGGCCACGCAGCGTTCCGACTTGCCGCGGCTGAGCTGTGCGGCAATGCTGTTGAAGTCCGGGGAATCGAAGCCGAGCAGCCTGGTTGTCATCTCCCTGTCTAGAGGGAAGGAATTCCCGTAGCCCGCGGCAGAGCCCAGTGGATTGCGGTTGATTACCCTATACGCGCCGGCGAGCATGTACATATCGTCCACCAGTGCCTCCGCATAAGCTCCGAACCAGAGTCCGAACGAAGAAGGCATGGCAATCTGGGCGTGGGTGTATCCGGGCAGCAACACCTCCTTATAGCGTTCGCTCAGCGCTTGCAGGCTGCCGAAGAGTGAGAGCACTTCCTCGCGTACTTTTTTCAGCTCGTCGCGCAGGAAGAGTTTCAGGTCCACGAGCACCTGGTCGTTGCGCGAGCGTCCGGAATGTATTTTCTTGCCCAGTTCCCCGTACTCGCGCGTGAGCAGCAGCTCCACTTGGGAGTGTATGTCCTCCACGTCGTCCTCGAGGACAAAGCTCCCTTCGCTTATGCTGCGGGCAATCTTGTCCAAGCCCTCATCCAGGATCTTGAGTTCGTCTTCGCTGAGCAGACCTATGCTGCACAGCATCTTGATATGTGCCTTGGAACCCTGCACGTCGTATGCTGCGAGCTTGAGGTCCAGTACGCGGTCGTTGCCCACAGTGAATCTGTCCACAATTTCAGTGGCTGCGGTGCCTTTATTCCAGAGTGTCGCCATAAAATGCTTCAATGAATTTGATGTAAGTGTCTATTCCCTGCTCTATTTCGGAGCTGAGTATGTATTCGTCCGCCTTGTGCGAGCGGCTGCTGTCTCCGGGACCCAGTTTGATGCAGTCGCAGTCCATGCGCATCCAGTTGGAGGTGGTAGGGGAGGAGAAGCACTCCAGACCCAGTTTATCCGCGGCCGCAAGCAGAGCGGATCCTGGACGGGTGGCGGAGGAACGGTTGGAGAGGTTGCGGGCCGTGAGCGTGCTTTTGCACAGAGCCTGCAGCTCGTCGAGTATCTCTGCGTTATCGTATTGCTCGGTGGGACGTATGTCCACGGTAAAACTGCATTTGTCCGGGATTACGTTGTGTGCGCTGCCGGCATTGATGCAGGTTACGTTAAGCCTGACTTTGCCCATACTCGGGGAAACGCGCTTGAAGCTGTGGGCACGCAAGCGCTGGATGTCGTCCATCGCGATGTATAGGGCATTTACACCCTCGTCCCGGGCTGCGTGACCGCTAACTCCATATGCGGTGCCGTCGAGCACCAGCAGCCCCCGTTCAGAGATGGCGGCCTTCAGGGAAGTGGGCTCGCATACTATTGCCCAGTCCGGATGCGGCAGTTCGCCTTTCGCAAAAGGACCGTTTTCCGAGAAGAGCAGTCGCGAACCTCCCGGACCCGAACGCTCCTCCTCGCAGGAGAGTA
>SFJB01000141.1 GCA_004555145.1 Bacteroidales bacterium
CTTTCGGAAAGGTGAGCCGTCCTATGGGACTCAATGTATTTGCGACCGTACAGAACGTGGCCTGTCTGACAGCCTATAACGGAATCGACCCTGAAATCTATTCAGGTATCGACAACAACCTGTACCCTCGTCCTCGTACATATATCTTCGGTGTCAAGTTCAACTTTTAATTAGGAGGAGATTCAAAATGAAAAAGATATTCAGAATTCTTACGACAGGAGCAGCAACACTTGCGCTGCTTACATCTTGCGTCGGAGACCTCAACGTTACTCCTATTGACCCTAACGTGGTTCTTCCGGAAGATGTGCTCGATTCGCAGGAGGCCTACAACCAGCTCCTCGCAAAGGTTTACCAGGGTCTCGCCTGCTCGGCTTCCGACGGTCCTGACTCCAGCCCGGACATCTCCGGTGTGGATGGCGGTTATGGCCAGTACCTGCGTGCCATGTTCCATCTGCAGTGCCTCTCGACAGACGAGGCTGTATGCTGCTGGAACGACCAGACTCTCTACGATATTCACAACCTCTGCTGGTCAACTTCTGACACTTTCGTTGCCGCAGCTTACTACAGGGTATTCTTCCAGATCGGCCTTGCGAACGAATTCATCCGTCAGGCAAAGGCCACCACGATAGAAGGCTTTGACAAGAGGGAGCAGTACATCGCCGAGGCAAGGGCTCTGCGTCTGCTGAGCTACTACCACGCAATCGACCTCTTCGGCAATGTTCCTTTCTTTACCGAGGAAAATTCCGTAGGTTCCGAAGCTCCTAAGCAGATCAGCCGTGCCGATCTTTGGGATTGGATGGTTGACGAATGCAAGGATTTGCTTGAGGGTTCCAATCTCCCTGAGGCCGGCAAGACCGAATACGGCAGAATCGACAAGGGAAGCGTTCAGATGATTCTTGCAAAGCTCTATCTCAATGCACAGGTTTGGAAGGCTGCTGACGCCAACTACTTCGCTGAATGCGCCGCTCTCTGCAAGACCATCATGTCAGAGTATGGGCTCCACAACAAGTTCTCCGACCTGTTCTGCGCCGACAACCACCTCTGGACCAAGAACACCACCTACAACGGAGACGAAATCATCTTCGCCGTTCCGCAGGATGGTATCAGCATCCGTTCATACGGTGCTACCAATTACATCATCTTCGCTTCCACCGGCGGCGATATGGATGTTGCAACTGTTGGCATTTCATCCGGTTGGGGCGGTCTTTCCGTTACCCCTCAGCACGTTGACAAGTTTGCCGAGGGTGATGTCAGGGCTATGTTCTACACAGGATACGGCAAGGACATTCCTGTAATCTCCGAATTCACCGGCGGCGGATACAAGAGCACCAAGTTCTCCAACATCAACCACGACGGCACCGCAGCTCAGGCCAACGGTTTCGTTGACACCGATTTCCCTGTATTCCGCGCTGCTGATGCTTACCTCATGCTCGCAGAGTGCGCAAAGAGGGGCGGAGTTTCTGAGGCAGAAGGACTGGGCGCTCTCAATGCAGTAAGGGAAAGGGCCGGTATCAACCCTGTTGCTTCCTATACCCTCCAGGACGTTCTTGATGAAAGGGCAAGGGAACTCGCATTCGAGCTCGTACGCCGTCAGGACCTCATCCGCTACGGCCAGTTCACCACGGATGAGTATCTGTGGCAGTGGAAGGGCGGAGTCTATGAAGGAAAGGCTGTTGACAGCAAATACAACCTTTACCCTCTTACTTCCGGTGACACCAATGCCAACGGCAACCTTATCCAGAACGAAGGATACAGATAGTCTCCATCACTAAACAGCATACAAATGAAAAAGATATATTCAATTGCAATGTCCCTCCTCACAGTTGCTGCTATCAGCTCCTGTGTCAAGGAGAACCTGGCAGTGTACAATCCGGAGGGAACCCAGGCCCAGGTGCTTGGTGAGATTGCCGGTACTGCACTGGCAGCTGACGGAGAGGACCTTACGGCTACTTACGATCCGGCCGCTTTCAGTGTGACTTCTCCAGTGGCTTACGATTTCTACCTGGCTCCGGCCGGCTCTGAGGAAGGAGCAAAACTCGCTTCCACCATCAAGGACGGAACCATCACTTTCAAGCAGAAGGACCTCAACTCCGCTATCCTCAATCTCGGAGGAGTTGCAGACGAGGCTATTTCTCTCGACTTCTGGCTCGTTGGTTACCTCTGCACTGACAAGGGTGCCGCCATTGCCGGAACCGACATCAAGTCCAACGTTGTAAAAGCTTCATTTACTCCGTACAACGCCGACATCAACGATGTTGACGTATACGAGCACGTTTGGATTATCGGAAGCGGCGCCAGCGTCGGTGGCTGGGCTCACGACAAGGTTTACCAGTACCTCTACGACTACAACAAGGACGGCAAGACCTACGAGGGTCTCATCGACTATGGCAAGGATGCCGCTTCAGGTTGGAAGATCACCGGTATCGCCGGTTGGGACGACAGCTGCAACTGGGGTAGCGAGGCTCAGGCCGAGGAAGCTGAGGCCAGTTCAATAGTGCTCATATCTTCAGGCGGTTCAAAGGACATCAAGTGCTACAGCAAGCGTTTCTACAAGTGGAACTTCGACAAGACTTCTCTCACCCTTACGAAGGTTTACGGCTTCGACAATGTGGGCCTCGTAGGAGCTCTCCCTGGTTCTAACTGGAATCCGGCCGATCCTGATCTGAAGATGGAGTACAATGCTTACAAGCACAGATTCTACATTGACTACACCTTCGAATCTGCGACCGAAATCAAGTTCACCTGTGACGACGCCTGGACCCTCAACTGGGGCGCTGAACTTTCCGGTGGCAGCGGCAACATTGCAGCTCCTGCAGGTTCATACCGAATCTATCTCGACCTCAATGCAATGGAGTATAAGTTCGATGCCAACATGTTCGGCAAGGAAGAACCTGGACTCCCTGCAAGCGGTGGCGAAGAGCCTGAGGAAGCATGGTCTATCATCGGCTTGGGCAATGACTGGAACACAGATTATGACATGACCGAGGCAGAAACCGGTGTGTGGAAGTACAAGGGCATTACCCTGACCGAAACTGACGAATTCAAGATCCGTCAGAATCACGCTTGGACAACAAGCGTGGGCGGTCCGGAAGCAAACGCCAAGTCCAACATCGATCCTACTAATCCTTATGATGTTTACAAGCCTGAGCTGGGAACCGCATTCGCAACCGGCGACAAGAACATAGCCGTTCAAGTTGCAGGCACTTATGATGTGGTTTATGATACCAACACAGGTACAATCACCGTAAGTGAATTGCCGCACACGGCTTAAACTGGAACGGAGACTTGAAGATGAGTGAGGATAATGGTGTCTGGACAGGTTACGCAACTCTCGCTACCACCGATGCATTCAAGTTCCGCAAAGATGCTGACTGGGCTGAGAATTACGGTGCACCTGGCAATACTGAGCCGGCAGTTGTTGCCCTCGGCGAGCCTTTCGAAGCAGTAGCCGGAGGAAAGAATATGGCTGTTCCGCAGGACGGCTATTACAAACTCGTGCTCGATACCAACAACAAGACAATCACCGTTACTCTTGATTCCAACACGGGAACTGCAGCCCTTCGATAATCCTTTTGCGCCGCCGGCCAGCTGAGTCCGGCGGCGTTACAATAGATTGGTGGCTCTTGACCGGGCCACCAATTTCCAGTAAATAAAAAAATCGGAAATGAAA
>SFJB01000142.1 GCA_004555145.1 Bacteroidales bacterium
ACCTCAGAAGGCGTTGCAGACAAGGTTTACTTCCTGCCTGTGACCCCTTTCTTCGTAGAGAAGGTCATACTGAAGGAGAAGCCTCAGGGCATACTGCTCGCCTTCGGCGGACAGACCGCCCTCAACTGCGGTGTGGAACTCTTCAAGAGCGGAGTGCTGGAAAGGAACAATGTAAAGGTGCTCGGCACACCGGTACAGGCAATCATAGACACCGAGGACAGGGAGCTATTCGTGGAAAGGCTCGATGAGATAGGCGTCAAGACCATACGTTCGCACGCGGCTGAGAATCTTGACGAAGCCCTTGCCGCCGCAGCCCAGGTGGGTTATCCTGTCATCATACGCGCTGCCTATGCCTTGGGCGGACTGGGCTCAGGCTTCTGCGAGAACGAGGAGGAACTGCGCAGCGTTGCCACCAAGGCTTTCTCTTTCTCTCCTCAGGTGCTCGTGGAAAAATCCCTGCGCGGATGGAAGGAAATCGAGTATGAAGTGGTGCGCGACTGCTATGACAACTGCATCACTGTCTGCAATATGGAGAATTTCGATCCGCTCGGTATCCACACCGGAGAAAGCATAGTTGTAGCCCCTTCCCAGACATTGTCCAACAAGGAGTTCCACTTCCTCAGGAAAACCGCCATAGACATAGTCCGCCACGTGGGAATAGTCGGCGAGTGCAACGTGCAGTACGCTTTCAGCCCTGACGGAGAAGACTACAGGGTAATCGAGGTCAATGCCAGGCTCAGCCGTTCCTCAGCCCTTGCTTCCAAGGCCACGGGCTATCCGCTTGCCTTCATCGCAGCAAAACTAGGTCTGGGCTACGGCCTCTTTGAGTTGAAGAATGCCGTCACCAAGACCACCCCTGCCTTCTTCGAACCTGCGCTGGACTACGTGGTCTGCAAGATACCTCGCTGGGACCTCGCCAAGTTCAAGGGTGTGTCCAGAGAAATCGGTTCCAGCATGAAGAGCGTGGGTGAAGTAATGGCGATAGGACGCAATTTCGAGGAAGCCATTCAGAAGGGTCTGCGTATGATTGGACAGGGTGCCAACGGCTTCGTCTGCAACAAACCTTATAAGGACGAAGACCTTGACGATGCCCTCCGCAATCCTACCGACACACGCATCTTTGCAATTGCTGCCGCCCTGCAGAGCGGATACAGCGTGGACCGCATCCACGAGCTCACCAAAATCGACAAGTGGTTCCTCGACAAACTTGACAATATCGAGGCCAGCTACCGCCTCCTCGAACAGTGCGGCAGTCTTGCTGAAATAGACAGGGAGCTCTTCGGCAGAGTAAAGCGCCAGGGTTTCTCCGACATCCAGATTGCCAGAGTGCTCGGCATCAAGGAACAGCTCGTCAGAGAAAGACGCAAGAGTCTGGGACTCAGACCTTTCGTCAAGCAGATCGACACCCTTGCAGCTGAGTTCCCTTCCGAAACGAACTACCTCTACCTGAGCTACAATGCCAGCAGCGACGACGTCAGCTTCGGCAAAGGTCCTGAGGCAGTGATAGTGCTCGGATCCGGCGCCTACAGGATAGGCAGCAGTGTGGAGTTCGACTGGTGTGGAGTGAACGCACTCACCACCCTGCACAAACGTGGATACAAGTCGATAATGATCAACTACAATCCCGAGACAGTCTCCACCGACTACGACATATGCGACAGGCTCTACTTCGATGAGCTGAGCTACGAGACAGTGATGGACATTTGCGAACTCGAGGACCCTTACGGAGTCATAGTGAGCGTGGGAGGTCAGATTCCGAACAATCTCGCCCTTCCTCTGATGAAGAGCGGAATCAGGATTCTGGGCACTTCAGCCCTTGACATCGACAGGGCGGAAGACCGCAACAAGTTCTCCAAGATTGTAGATAAACTGGGCATTGACCAGCCGCGCTGGAGGGAGCTTACGACCATGGATGACATAGACAAATTCATAGTGGAGGTAGGTTTTCCTGTGCTGGTGCGCCCGTCCTACGTGCTTTCCGGCGCCGCTATGAATGTATGCTACAGCCACGAGGATCTGAAGGTCTTCCTGGACATGGCCGTAGAGGTGTCCGAGGAGCACCCGGTTGTCATCAGTTCCTTTATGCAGCGCTGCAAGGAAATCGAGTGCGATGCGGTTGCTGACGGGGGCAGGGTGATTGCCGCCGCCATCTCCGAGCATATTGAGTTTGCGGGCGTACACTCCGGGGACGCAACCATCCAGTTCCCTGCCCAGAAGATCTACAGCATCACGGCCGCGAAGATACGCAAGACCACCGCAGCAATTGCGAAGGAACTCAACATCACGGGACCTTTCAACATACAGTTCCTCGCCACCGACAACTACATCAAGGTAATCGAGTGCAACCTTCGCGCTTCACGGAGTTTCCCGTTTGTTTCCAAGGTGCTCAAAATCAACTTCATAGAACTCGCCACCCTTTGTATGCTATCCGAGCATCCGCAGCCTGTGGCAACAGATCCGTTCGAGTTGGATTACGTGGGCATCAAGTGCTCCCAGTTCTCCTTCTCGCGCCTTAACCAGGCTGATCCTGTACTCGGCGTGGACATGTCATCCACGGGCGAGGTGGGTTGTATAGGCGACAATCTGGACGAGGCTCTGCTGAAGTCAATGCTTTCCGTAGGACACCATATTCCTCACAAGGGTGTGCTCATCTCATCCGGCAACGCGCGGCAGAAAGCCGATATACTCGGAGCCTGTCATATGCTGGCAAAGAGCGGACTGAAGATTTACGCGACCGACGGCACCTGCCGCTACCTCAATGAGAACGGCATACCTGCAACGAGAGTGCTGTGGCCGCACGAGACCGAGGAGAACGGCGGAGAACACAAGGCAGCCCTCGACCTTATCAGGGAGCACGAAGTCGACCTGGTTATCAATATACCTAAGAACTTTACTCACAACGAGTTGAGCAATGGGTACAAGATGCGTCGCGCGGCCATAGACTTCAACGTGCCACTGATAACCAACAGTCGCCTTGCTACAGCCTACATACGCGCATTCTGCTCCGTTCCTCAGGAGGAGATCAGCATAAAGAGCTGGGACGAGTATTAGAGCCAACTGCTATTCAAGCTACGCAGGCTGTTCGAGCTGGTCAAGCTGTTCGAGCTGTTCATGCTATTCAAGCTACGCAGGCTGTTCCAGCTATTCAAGCTCCTTGGCCTCAAGCAGATGCAAGGAAAGTGCCTCTTCGCTGATTTTCCATATTCTGCCTGTTATGGAACGAGGATAGCGTTTGAAATACGGGTCAG
>SFJB01000024.1 GCA_004555145.1 Bacteroidales bacterium
AGCCCCCGATCCACCGGAGGGAGAGCTTAAGAGTGCCGCGACTGCAGACACTGTCAGGCGCAATTCCGCCCACAGCCGCACGGTGGAGAAGGTGCGCAATGCGACGCGCAGGGTGGAGACTTTCCGTTTCAATCCCAACACGGTGACGGTAGAGGATCTTATGCGCCTCGGGTTCAGCAAGAAACAGGCTCACTCCATTGACAACTACCGTTCCAAGGGAGGGCGCTTCCGGCGCAAGTCCGACTTCGCGAAGTCCTATGTGGTAGCGGATTCCGTGTACCGGCGTCTGGAAGCGTATATCGATATCCCCATGACAGACATAAACAAGGCCGACTCGGCTGCGTTTGACGCCCTCCCGGGGATAGGGCCGTATTACGCGGCGAAAATGGTGGAGTACCGCTCGCGTCTGGGCGGCTATTCCCATCCCGGGCAGCTGATGGAGATACGGAACTTCGACAGGGAAAGGTACGAAGCCCTGAGCGACCTGATAACTTGTTCTTCACCAAAACCTTACCCCTTGTGGGACCTGCCTGCGGACAGCCTCCGCCTCCACCCTTACATCAGGGGATGGAACGAGGCGCGGGCGATAGTGCTGCTGCGGGAGAACACGCCACGCGATTCCCTCAGAGTCGAGCTCATAAGACGGGCGGGAATACTGCCGGAAGAAGATTGCCTGAGACTTGAGCTCTGTGTCATCGCGGAGCCTTGATATTATTCCAAAAATGACTATCTTTGTGATTGCTCCGACCGGGTGGTCGGGCATATACTATGTTTAACTTCATAAACTGATTATTTTTAATATGGCAAAAGGAACAGAAATTCAAGGACAGGATGTGAATGCCGCAAAGCTCAAGGCGCTGCAGGCGACAATCGACAAGATCGAGAAGGATTTCGGAAAAGGCACGATCATGAAGCTTGGCGAGCAGCCTCAGTGGGACGTTCAGGTTATTCCGAGCGGCTCGGTGGCCCTCGACCATGCGCTTGGCATAGGCGGCTACCCGAGGGGGAGAATAGTGGAAATATACGGACCGGAGTCCAGCGGTAAGACCACCCTGGCAATCCACGCCATTGCCGAGGCACAGAAGGCGGGAGGCATTGCGGCGATGATTGACGCCGAGCACGCTTTCGACCGCAGTTATGCCCAGGCTCTGGGTGTGAACCTCGATACCTTGCTGATTTCCCAGCCGGACAACGGTGAGCAGGCCCTGGAGATTGCGGACAACCTCATACGCAGCGGAGCCATAGACATAGTTGTGATAGACTCTGTAGCTGCTCTTACCCCTAAGGCAGAGATAGAAGGAGAAATGGGGGACAACAAGGTCGGTCTTCAGGCAAGGCTTATGAGCCAGGCCCTGCGAAAGCTCACGGCAAATATTTCCAAGACCAATACCTGCTGTATCTTCATCAACCAGCTTCGCGAGAAAATCGGAGTGATGTTCGGCAATCCTGAGACTACGACCGGTGGCAATGCCCTCAAGTTCTATGCTTCCGTAAGGCTTGACGTGCGCCGCACTACCCAACTCAAGGACGGGGATGAGGCTACGGGCAACCGCACCAAGGTGAAGGTCGTAAAGAACAAGATGGCCCCTCCTTTCAAGAAGGCGGAGTTCGATATAGTTTACGGCGAGGGCATTTCACACGTCGCTGAGATTGCCGACCTTGCAATCAGCTTCGACATCATACACAAGAGCGGAAGCTGGTTCAGCTACAATGATGAGAAGCTCGCCCAGGGCCTTGCCTCCGTGAAGCAGCTTCTCAAGGACAATGTTGAGCTCTGCGAGGAAATTGAAGCCAAAGTCAGAGCAGCACTCAATGAAATCAAAGACTGATCTGCAAGAGATGGGAAAGATAATTCTTACGGGCGACCGCCCAACCGGAAGGCTGCATATAGGCCATTATGTAGGCTCGCTGAGGCGCAGGGTTGAACTGCAGAACAGCGGGCAGTTCGACAAAATTTTCGTGATGATTGCCGATGCCCAGGCTCTTACGGACAATGCGGACAATCCCGAGAAGGTAAGGCAGAACATCATTGAAGTGGCCCTGGACTACATGTCTGCAGGACTCGATCCTGAAAAGACCACAATTTTCATCCAGTCGCAGGTAAGCGAGCTCACGGAACTCACGTTCTTCTATATGAATCTTGTAACGGTGCAGAGGCTTCAGCGCAATCCTACCGTGAAACAGGAGATTCAGATGCGCGGATTCTCGGAGAACAGCGACGGGTCAGACAATAAAGCCGGTACTCCTGTAGGCTTCTTCTGCTATCCTATCAGTCAGGCTGCCGACATTACCGCCTTCAAGGCAACTACTGTCCCTGTAGGTGAGGATCAGGAACCTATGATCGAGCAGACCAGGGAGATAGTCAGAAAGTTCAACTCTACATATGGCAGCGTCCTGGTTGAGCCTGAGATACTCCTTCCTGACAATGCCGCCTGCCTCAGACTTCCAGGAACCGACGGAAAGGCAAAGATGAGCAAGTCCCTCGGCAACTGCATCTACCTTTCTGATTCAGCGGAGGAAGTATGGGCCAAAGTCAAGGGAATGTACACGGATCCCGGACATCTTCAGGTAAGCGATCCGGGCAAAGTGGAGGGCAATACCGTCTTTACCTATCTGGACGCATTCTGCAAGCCTGAACATTTCGAAAAATTCGCTGACTGCTTCCACGGACGCAAGCAGAGTTTCGATTTCCGCTCCCTCGACGAGGTCAAGGAGCAGTACCGCAAAGGCGGACTTGGCGATATGATGGTCAAGACCTTCCTGAATGCCGTGCTCAATGATACGCTCGAACCTATGCGCCAGCGTCGTGCCGAGCTTGAGAAAGATCTCCCGCGAGTGTATGACATACTCCGCAAGGGTTCAGAAGTGGCTCGTGCAGAGGCAGCAAAAACCCTCTCCGAGGTGAAGAGGGCAATGCGTATCGACTATTTCGGAGAAACTGCTCTGTAATAATCCTGTCAGGAATTATACGGAAGCCGCAATCGTCAAGCGATTTGCGGCTTTCCGTTTCTTTCCCTGTGATCTTCAGGATAATTGCTCCTTTCCATCTTGCCTGCCTGAAGTTCCTCCCAGGCCTTGCGGTTGCGGTAGATGTCAATGGCAGTGAAAATGGCGGCTCTCATAGAGCGAGGATCGGCTTCGTCCCTGCCCGCCATTTCGAAGGCTGTGCCATGGTCCGGGGATGTGCGGATGACAGGAAGTCCGGCGGTATAATTCACGCCATCCTCGAAGGAAAGGGCTTTGAATGGAGACAGTCCCTGGTCGTGGTACATGGCAAGGGTGGCGTCAAAGTTCTCATAATGGCTGAGCCCGAAGTATCCGTCAGGGGAGAATGGTCCGAAGGCAAGTATGCCTTCCTCGGTTGCCTTGCGTATTGCCGGGATGATGATATCCTGCTCCTCGGTGCCGAGCAGACCTCCGTCTCCGCTGTGAGGGTTGAGGCTGAGCACAGCGATACGTGGCTGGTCCACGACAAAGTCCTTCTTCAGCGCTTCGTTCATCAGGCGGAGTTTGCTGAGAATTCTCTCTTCGCTGATCTGGGAGGCGACGTCCTTGAGAGGAATGTGTCCGGTGACAACTCCAAGCTTGAGCCTGTGGCTGACCATCAGCATAGTCACATCCTTGACTCCGAAAGAGTTCTGAATGAACTCGGTATGTCCGGGAAAGCCGAAACCTTCGTTGGACATTGCCTTTTTGTTGATAGGGCCGGTGACGAGGACATCTATCTTGCCTTCTTTAAGCTCGCGAATCGCTGTCTCAAGGGACTTGATGGCACTTTTTGCCGATTCAGGAGTTGCCTGTCCAGGCTCGGCAAAAGTGCTGTCCGGGAGACAGTTGACTATGTTGATGCGTTTTGCGTGGGCTTCGGAGGCGCTGCTGATGGCATTGGTGTCCATCTGTTCAACTTCGGGGATTGTCTTGCGGTAGAAACCGAAGAGCTTTGAGGAACCATATATCACCGGGGTGAACTGGTCCAGAATCCTCGGGTCTGCGAGGGCCTTTATGATAACTTCATATCCGATGCCGTTGGAGTCACCCTGGGTGATACCTACGACGATTTTGTCATTCTGCATATCTTAAACTTTATTTTCTTCAAATATTCTACCCTGCTCAGAGAGTGCGTATCCGCTGTCTTCGGGAAGCTCCGGTGCCGAACCTGCTTCCACTGCAAGCCTGTCGCAACGCTCGTTCTCGGGATGGCCGGCGTGACCCTTGATCCAGATGAAACTTGCATCTAGACGGGAAACCGCCTTGTCGAAACGCTCCCACAAGTCCAGGTTCTTCTTTCGCTTCCAGGACTTGTTGATTGTGTTTACCACATATGTGGAGTCGCTATATACCTTTACCTCGGCTCCGTCCCAGCGTATTGCCTCAAGTCCCGTGATGACCGCCAGCAGTTCCATACGGTTGTTGGTGGTATGTGCGAAGCCCCCTGACATTTCTTTGCGCAAATCCCCGCATTTCAATACTACACCATAGCCTCCTGGGCCTGGATTTCCGCTCGCAGCACCGTCAGTATACAGATATATGGTCTCCCGATTTGTCATTTAATGCAAATTTAGTTATTTTTGTGTGATTTCGCGAAAAATACGATTATGAACTTCAAAAGAGCCATCATCATCACAGGTGGTGCCGGTTTCATCGGCAGCCACGTAGTCCGTCTGTTTGTGAACAAATACCCGGACTACAAGATCATAAACCTCGACAAATTGACCTATGCCGGGAACCTTGAAAACCTCAAGGATGTGGAAGACAAACCTAATTACAAGTTTGTCAGAATGGATATTTGCGACTTCGATGCCGTGCTTAAACTGATGCAGGACGAGAAAGTTGACGGAGTCATCCACCTTGCGGCAGAGAGCCACGTGGACCGTTCCATCAAAGACCCTTTCACTTTCGCGCGAACCAATGTGCTCGGCACACTGAGCATGCTGCAGGCCGCAAAAATCTATTGGGAAGGACTTCCCGAGAAGTATGAAGGAAAGAGATTCTACCATATTTCCACTGACGAGGTATATGGCGCTCTCCAGATGACCCATCCGGAGGGAGTTGAGCCTCCTTTCACTACCAAGGCATCTTCAGGCACCCATCACGAGGCCTACGGGGAAGAGTTCTTCCTTGAAACCACCAAGTACAATCCCCACAGTCCATACAGCGCCTCAAAGGCCTCTTCAGACCATTTCGTCAGGGCTTTTCACGACACATACGGACTTCCGAGCATAGTCACGAACTGTTCCAACAACTACGGACCTTACCAATTCCCTGAAAAACTGATTCCACTGTTCATCAACAATATACGCCATCGCAAGCCGCTTCCTGTTTACGGAAAGGGCGAGAATGTGCGCGACTGGCTGTACGTTGAGGATCACGCCCGTGCGATCGACCTCATTTTCCATGAGGGCAAAGTGGCTGAGACCTACAATATCGGAGGTTTCAACGAGTGGAAGAATATCGACATCATAAAAGTGGTGATCAACACTGTGGACCGTCTGCTCGGACGCCCTGAAGGCGAGGATATGAACCTCATAACCTACGTTACCGACCGACTCGGCCACGATGCCCGTTACGCTATCGATTCCAGCAAACTCCAGCGGGAACTTGGCTGGGAGCCGACCCTCCAGTTCGAAGAGGGCATAGAGAAGACGGTGCGCTGGTACCTGGACAACCAGGAATGGATGGACCGCGTGACCAGCGGGGAATACGAGAAGTATTACGAAAACATGTACTCCGGCAGATGAAATTGCTCAAGGCAATAGCTGTACTGATACTTTCCCTGTCAGCAACAAATGCTCTTTGCGCCTCTGGGCAGGGAGCGCTTGCTTGTGAACCTTCAGACAGCGTTTCGCTCAAGAGCTTCATTGCCCCTGCAGCCCTCCTCGGAGGAGGCTCCGCAATTAAAATACTCGCCCACGACAGCTTTGATGCCGCTGTGCGTGAGACCGTGCAGGGCATCCGTCCCGAAGGCAGCCGCATTGCTGCCGACGAATACCTGCGTTTCCTTCCTTTCGCAATGAGTGCCGCGCTGGCCTTTTCTGTGCCAGACGCCTCCTGGCTCAGACGCGGTGAACTACTTCTCCAGACCGGTACGGCTCTGGTATGCACTGCAGCCCTGACCAAGGGACTTAAACTCATTGTGGACTCTCCAAGACCAGACGCTTCAGACAGCAATTCTTTCCCGTCCGGCCATTGTGCACTTGCGTTTGCAGGAGCCGAGCTCGTGCGAATCCAGTATGGATGGGCTTGGGGTTCAGCTGCTTACGTATGTGCAATTGCCGTAGCTGGAATGCGTCTGTACAACGATGCCCATTGGTTCAGTGATGTGCTTGCAGGCGCCGGTATCGGGATACTTGGTGCACAGCTGTCCCGCCTTTTACTGCCTTTGGAAAAGAAATTGCTAAAATTTGACCTTTCACTAAGTCCGGGCATTGACCCGGTAAGTGGCGTAGTGTGCGCCACCCTGGCTTATAAATTCTAATAAAACTGACCATTTATGAAACTTCGACTTGACCATTTCACTCACAAGTTCCTGGACAGGAGACTCATCTTCCTGATGGATCTGATCATTTCCTTCGCCGCTTCGGTAAGCGTTGCAGTGGTTGCGTATTTCTTCCGCTTCGGGGCTGTGGACTCCCGTGTGTTCATCACGGTATGGGGTATATCGGCGCTGGTATATTCAGCCCTTATGTTCTATCTCCTCAAGACATACACGGTGGTAATCCGTCATTTCACCTTCAAGGATATACGTCTTTTCCTGCTTGCATCTCTGGGCAAGGATTTTCTGATGAGCCTGACCATCGTGCTTGCAAAATTGTATTCCGCCGAAACCGTGGTGATGTTGTGCTTCGACTTCCTGGTCTCCCTGGTGCTTCTCATCTGCGTCCGTCTTCTGATGATTGTCGTATATGATGCCTACAAGGCTCGCCTGAGGGATATTCAGTCCAGAATGCGCGTGCTGGTGTATGGAATTAGTGACAAATCGATTGCACTTATTACCCGTCTTCGGGGTTCAATGCATTATGATGTGGTCGGCCTGCTCTCCCGTGAGCGCGACCTGAAGAACTCAAAGTTCGTGGACAATCAGCTCTATGTCGCTGAAAATGAAGAAGAACTCAAGAAACTTATTTCCGATCTTTCGCTCGGAGGTCTGATTTTCCCGACAGAAGAAAGTCTCCAACTGGAGAAAGATGACCTGGTGGGAGACTGCACCAGAAACGGCATCAAGGTGCTGATTGTGCCTGGAATTGACGAATTCTCAGGTCAGATAGGTTCCTCTGCGGGAGTGCGTGAGGTGAAGATCGAGGATCTGCTGGGCAGAGAGGAAATCAAGATATCAATGGATGCCATAATTGCGAATTTCAGGGACAAGGTGGTTATGGTGACAGGTGCGGCCGGCTCTATAGGTTCGGAACTTTGCCGCCAGCTTGCAGGATTCGGAGTCAGGCAACTCGTGCTCTATGACAATGCAGAGACCCCTATGCACAACCTCAGGCTCGAATTGGAGTCCAAGTTCCCTGAACTGAACTTTGTGCCGGTGATAGGTGATGTGCGCCTCCCGAAGAGGCTTGATTTCGCCTTCAGACAGTACAAGCCGCAGGTCGTGTTCCACGCTGCTGCTTACAAGCACGTCCCGCTGATGGAGGAGAATCCTTGCGAAGCGGTGCTCGTGAATGTGGCAGGTACTCGTAATGTTGCCGACAAGTGCATTGAGTACGGGGTGGAGAAGATGGTGATGATTTCTACGGATAAGGCGGTGAACCCTACCAACATCATGGGGTGCACCAAGCGTCTTGCGGAGATTTATGTGCAAAGCCTGGGACTTGCAGTCGAGAATGGCAGCAAGGAAGGCAAGACGAAGTTCGTGACCACGCGCTTCGGCAACGTACTCGGATCCAACGGCTCCGTAATACCGCGTTTCAGGGAACAGATAGAGAAGGGAGGTCCTGTCACTGTCACGGACAGGAATATAGTACGCTTCTTTATGACTATACCTGAAGCCTGCCGTCTGGTGATGGAAGCTGCAACCTTGCCTACTGAGAACCGCATCTGCGTATTCGATATGGGCAAACCTGTCAAGATAGATACCCTGGCAAGGCGTATGATAGAGCTTTCAGGACTCAAACCAGACGTGGACATTCCTATAGTGTATACAGGCCTCAGACCTGGTGAAAAACTCTACGAGGAGGTCCTTTCAAACGTTGAGAACACCGAGCCTACAGCTCACGCCAAAATCCGAATTGCCCGTGTACGAGAGTACGATTTCCATGAGGCGGATATGGCTGTGGACAAACTGGAATCCCTTAGCCGCGATGTGCAGATTCCGGAAATGGTCAAGTATATGAAGCAGGTGGTGCCGGAATACGTGTCCAACAATTCACGTTTCGAGGCATTTGACAAGAAAAAGGAAGAAACAGACTAGTCTTCCTCTCCAGGAATCCTTCCCTCACGGAAGTATTCCAGAGTGGATTTCAGTATGTAAAGTCTGTCATTTTCAGATATTACGGTCTCCAGAGGTACTCCGATGGAGACCGTTCTGCATTTCCCGTTGTCATGGCACAGAGCGGCTCCCATCCCCGTATCAGGGTATCTGAGCCAAATTTGAGCCGTCTTTGAGGCCGCCTTCAATCCGTCAGGCCTTTCTACGCAATAGATTTCGGAATTGCGCTTCGAACTGAATGGCATGTCTCCAAGCATGCCGGAACGGCTTCCGTGAGGACTGCCCAGTTTATATCCGAAGAGGGACTTGCAGAATTCCGTGTCTTCAGCCTGAGAGACAATATAGCAGCCGGACACGAGCAGATGCGAGCCGGCAAGCGCTGAAGCATTAAGTGCAGTACGCATCTGAGGATCGAATATGGGGTACTTCTCTCCTCCCTGCTTGCCGCAGATGAGGTCTATGGCAAAAATGTCAGAGCGGGCAAGATCCCTTTTGAAACTTCCGGAAGAGCAGGACTGCACACTGTATCCGAGCTTGAGATACATCTCAGCCCTTTGGGACACGAAGTCAAAGCTGTTTCCGGCAATTATGTTCCCGGCCTCATAGCTGTGGGATGCCCCGAACCCGGGGTAGTCGTTATCTACGAATTCCGCGTAGGGATTGAACTCATAGTTTTCTCCCACGAAAGATATGTCCCTTATGTAAGGAACGCCGGAATCGCTGCGCAGGTCGAAGCCGGCGTAACTTTCCCCGTCTATCCACGCCGGGGCTGATACCTTGGTGAAATTGTTTACTACAAGAATCCTCCCCTTAATTTCATTCTCAGGGACAGCTACCGAAAGGACTTCAGAAGGAAAACTCTTCCCTCCATCGTTGTATGCTTCGATCTTGAAGCTGTACACTTGTCCTTTCTTGACAGGGATTTCAGCCCTGCATCCCCTGATCTCAATACCCTCGTCGAAGGCTCCATCTCCTATGCGCGTGCGCAAGATGTAGCCTTCAGGTTTTGCCGTCACTTCCAGCTCGTCTTCCGTCGCTTCCCAGCTGAGTATGGCGAGCTTGCTGTCAGAGCTGAGTTCTGCCTTGAAATTGTGCACGGGAAGCGGCTGCACTTCGTATTCGCATCCATAATACTCGCTCAAGGTCTTGAGTATGCCTTTGTACACAGCCCGGCTCACCGCGAAACGGAAGGACGGGTCGAGACCGTATTTCATATCATTGAAATTCTGGTGGCTGAGCAGCTCCAGAATCATTGCCGGGGTGCCGGTAGTGCGGCACTCGCTGTAGCTCTTGTCCCAGATTCCGCGTCTGTTCCAGTCAGGCTTGTATTCGCGGCGTATGTCCCTTACGATTTGGGTCTGCACATAGTCGCAGAGTAGCCTGCTCACCATCCTGTCCCTACCGTCCGGGAGTTTGCGGGAGTTGTCCGCCCTCAAGGTGTAAATTGCCAGAGTGCCTATGGTGCTGTCCGCCCTCGCTATGCCTGCATCGCTGTGGAATGCGAGGCTCAGGTCAAAGGCTATGCCTTTCTCTTCCTGCATCATCACCGTCCAGAGTCCGCGTGTGGCAAAGTCATTGGTGTAATCGTTGTCCCAATTCTGGGTTATCTTGCTGTCCACTCCGGCCCACTGCATCCAGTAGTGCGCGCCTTCTGCGGAACTTGCCATTCCTGAGGTCTTGCCTTCGCGCTCAAGCTTGCCCATTCCGCCTCCTATCTTCACTGCGTCGGCGCTTACTACCTCTCCCTCCCGGCCACGGTTGTCCAGCATTACATAGCCTTCGTTCCCTTCTCCGAATTCGAAGGTTCCGAGGTATATCCAGGTGCCTCCTCCCTTGCTCTGGTCAACAATGAACCTGCTCTCGCCGCCAAGGTGGCGTACGCTGTAATGAGCCTTCCCGCAGCTGTTCGGCAAGGATGCGTATGAGATGTAGACTGCATACTCGCCCCTTTTCCTGATTTCCGGGGTCCATTTTACGCTGGCGCTGGCCTTCCCCTGATTGCACTCTGCAATGCGGAAGGTCCCCGCCTTGAAAGGATTGTCCTCAAAGCTGTAGCTTCGCTTGAAGTCGGCGAATCCTGTGCCTCCGTTTTTCCAGTTGCCGCGCTCATCGTAGCTGCCGCGCTGGCGCAACTGAGGCTCCCTGTGGCCGCCGAAGCTGTGGTCGTTGTCGCAAATGATTTCCAAAGTCTGAATGTCCCTTTCCCTTGGGGTCATTACATAAGCTCCTGCATTTTCCAGCATCGGCATCAGGAAGGGGAGTACGTAGCTTTGGGTGTACATATCCTCGACAGTGGTATGCATGCAGGCGCGTTGCCATATCCATTCTCCACTGCTCTCGTCGTAGTAGCGTCCGTGACTTTGCCATAGGGCTATCGTCCTGTCCTGCAGTCCTTTGGGATATTCTATGGCGCCTTCCTTCGATACGATGGCGCGACGTCCCGCGACTGCCGGATCGCTGGAGCGCAGGGAATAATCCACCGGCTTGCCGTCAAAGGTGAGTTCCGGAAGGGACAGCTCCTGGAGCTCATATCTGTTCGTCAGAACCTTGCCGCGACGGTAATTGATGCCTTCACCGAGCATAAGTTCGTCAAGATAATCGAAGAACCATTCTATGTCTTCCTTATGCCAGGGATAGTACGAAAGCTCTGCGTTGAAGGTGATGTCCATCCTGTTTCCGCGCACAGTGGTCCTGGTAACCTTGAGTTCCTGTTCCACGCCCGTCCTCTCCTTGAGTTTGAGAATGAGGCTGTCACATATGGGTTCAAAGTTTCTCAGTCCTATTGCGCCATTCGCTACAAGCGCAGGCGCCAGGGTCAAAAGGCAGGCGGCAAGGAGATAGCGTAAAACTTTCATCAGCGTTTCTTTCTGTTGTTCTGTTTGAATCGGTGTCTGATCAGGTCCGTGAAGAATACTATCACTCCGGAAATGCAGATGGCGAGACAGTCTGCACCGAAATCGTTTATGTCCTCGGAACGGTAGGGGAGGGCCCCCTGGATAATCTCGGTTATGCCCGCTATGATGGCGCTGAAGGCACAAACCGATATTACTGTGGCGAGGCTTATCCAAGCCCCTGAAGTCTTCCTGTCATAGGCGAAGAAGGCAATGATAGGCAAGGGAAAGAACATGGCAAAGTGGGCCAGCTTGTCTGCGGGAATATTGAAAAAGCTCCTCTGAACATCGGGAAGTTTGTCCGGCCTGGCAAAACAGAGGTAAGCCACCGCGCCTATATATGCCACAAGCAATATGCGGAAAAGTATGCTAGAGAACTTGCATTTCATAAAGCTTCTTGTAATATCCGTTCTTCTCTATGAGTTCGTCGTGAGTGCCACGCTCCACTATGCGGCCTTCATTCATCACTATGATTTCGTCGGCTTTTCTTATCGTGCTGAGTCTGTGTGCGATGGATATTGTCGTACGGTTGCTCATCAGGTAGTCCAGGGCTTCCTGCACCATCCTTTCGGATTCGGTGTCAAGAGAAGCTGTGGCTTCGTCAAGAATCAGGATAGGAGGGTTCTTGAGTATGGCGCGGGCTATGCTGATACGCTGCCTCTGACCTCCGGAAAGCAGCTGCCCGCGGTCGCCGATATTGGTTTCGTAACCCTGCTCCTTTTCCATTATGAAGTCGTGGGCGTTGGCTATCCTGGCCGCGGCAACCACCTCTTCCATCGTGGCGTTCTCTACGCCGAATGCTATGTTGTTGAAGATGGTGTCGTTGAAAAGTATAGGGTCCTGGTTTACGTTGCCCATAAGGGCGCGAAGGTCACGGGTGCTGATGTCCTTCAGGTCTATGCCGTCTATGCTGATGCTTCCTGCGCTTGGATCGTAGAAGCGCGGGATAAGGTCCACCAGGGTGGATTTGCCGGCCCCGCTGGCTCCCACAATTGCAATATTGCGTCCTTTTTTGATTTCAAGATTGATGTCCCGGAGTATCTGCTTGCCTCCCTGTTCGTAGAAGAAGTCCACTCCCTTGAAGCGTATGGAGTCGCTGAAACTCTTGAGTCTGACTGGATCGGCACTCTCCCTGATATTGTTTTCCGCTTTCAGGATGACATTTATTCGGTCCATGGAGGCAAGCCCCTTAGGTATGCCGTAAGCTGCCTTGGAAAAGTCCTTGATAGGCTGGATGACGCTGTAGAGTATGGCCATATATGACATGAATGCCGGGGCGTCGATAACTGATCTGGAGCCGAGAATGAGGGTGCCTCCGAACCACAGGACTATGGCTATCATCACGGAACCAAGGAATTCGCTCACCGGGTGGGCGCTGGCCTGGCGTATGGCCACCTTGTTGCTTTTGCGGCGCATTGAATCGGTGACGTTGTCGAATCTTCCGCTCATCTTACCCTCTGCGAGGAAGGCCTTGATGATGCGCAGTCCGCCCAGGGTCTCTTCCACCTGGCTCATAGTGTCTGACCAGTATTTCTGCGCCTCGGCTGAACGGGCTTTGAGCTTGCGCCCTATCACGCTCATTATCCACACCATAAGCGGAGCGAAGATGAGGGTGAATATGGTCAGCTGCCAGGACATTATGAAGAGCACCGCCATATAGATGACGATGAGGATGGGATTCTTGATAAGCATATCAATTGTGGAGGTGATGGAAGTCTCGACCTCCTGCACATCGCCGCTGATTCTGGCAATTATGTCACCCTTGCGCTCCTGGCTGAAGAAGCCCAGTGGCAGGGAAATGATCTTGTTGTAAATCTGCATCCTCATATCCTTGACCACGCCTGTGCGTATTGGAACCATCACTGCGGATGCTCCGAAGTAGCAGGCCGTCTTGACGAGAACTATGAGGCAGAATACCAGACAGAGACCCAGCAGCACCCTTTCTGCACCGCTGCGTTCAATGAGACTGTAGACATACCAGTAGACATTGTTGGTCAGGTCTCCGAAATTCATGCCCTTGTGCCATGGAATGAACTCGTATGTCTTGTCGGAGACGTTGAAAAGTATCTGGAGTATAGGTATGAGCAGGGAGAATGAAAAAACATTGAACACGGCCGACAGTATGTTCATTACCACCGAGCCTGCAAGGTATTTCCTGTATGGAGGGATGTAAGCCCTCAAAATTTTCCAAAAAGACTTCATAAAACCTTCGAAGATACTAAAAATAGCTCAAATACACAAGCTGGGAATTGCTCAGTCCAGGTTGAACCAGACCGAAGGACATTCTCGTGGCAGCGGAACCAGACGTATTGCAGGGTCCAGTACAGCGCGGGTGCAATCGCGAGCCAGCTCAGGGGTATTGTTGTGCTCGCTCAAGTGGCAAAGGAAGACATTGCGCAGTCCGGAGTGGGAAAATTGTGCAACGGCGCGGGCGCATTCCTGGTTGGAAAGGTGGCCGAATCCGTTGCGTATGCGATCCTGCAGTTCGGGAGGGTAGGGTCCGTTCTTCAGCATCACGGGGTCGTAATTCGACTCGATAACCACGGTATCAGCCTGGGAAGCAAGGTCCAGGGCTTCCTTGGTCATACGTCCTATGTCGGTCATTATTACGAACTTGTATCCATCGATCATGATGGCGTACCCAAGGGTTTGCGTGGCATCGTGAGGCACCACAAAGTACTTGACACGTATGCGGCCATGCTCGATCTCATTCCAGCCGTCGGCAAGATTGCGGCGGCAAGATGCAAGGTGCTCACCTGTGAGGCGCTTGCTCATGAGCGCGGCGCTGAGTTTGGGAGTAGTCCAGACCGGTTTGCGGTGAAGTTTGCAATATGAACCGAGTGAGCGTATATGGTCATAGTGATCGTGAGTCACAAGTATTCCGGATATTATTTCAGGCTTGATCCCGTCAATTGCGAGCTCTTTTTTGAGTCTGCGCGGGCTTACGCCGGCATCTATGAGCAAGGCACAGTCACAGTTGCCCCCTTCGTCGAATGAGCCCAGGAAATAGCAGTTCCCGCAGCTGCCGGACGAGAGGGACTTGAAGCGTATTCTATTCATTCTCGCAATATTTGGAAATGACACTGTATGAGTCGGCTACACCCAGTTCACCGGCTCTGGAGAGGTCTATGCAGCCTTTCTCCTTGTCTTTGAGATATATGAGCACCAGGCCTCTGTTGAAATAGGCTTCTCCCATTTCAGGGTAGAGCTTCAAAGCCATATCGTAATCCTCAATGGCGTTCACCAGCTCGGACGAGAGGCAATGGAGATTGCCGAGGTCGAAATACAGGTATGGGATGTCCGGCAAGATGGCAAGCGCGGCCTTTATGTCGGCTATGGCATCGGAGTAATCGTAGGACTTGGCGACCTTGTCGCTGACCCTTGCCCTGGTGGCTCCTTCCGTGTCCATTGACAGGGTCTGCACATTGCCTTCGAGACTTGCAATGAAGTCTATCATCTCAGCCTTGAGGACGCCTCTGTTCATTAGGTAGAAGGCTTTGTAATAGCGGGCGTACTTGTCCCGTGAACCCTCGTCTCCTGCCGTCTCCACCGCTTTATTGAAATAATCCAGAGCATTGTTGAACTGCCTTTCCTGCAATTCCTGAAGACCTTTGACGAAATACTCCTCAGCCCCGGTGGCTATGACCAGTTCCGTGCTTCCGTCCTCTATCCTGTTGCTGACAAGCACATTCAGAGGAAGGACTTCCCTGAAGCGGTCGATCAGAGCGTTCTCATACTTGCGCCCCATCACGTTGGCGCTCTCTTCCTGCCTGTCCGTCAGGGTGAAACGGTACAAAGGCTGGAGTTTGATGTCCACATCCCTGTGCTGGAGCAGCTCATTGTCGAAATTCTTCTTCGCGAAATCGGCATCCAGAGCAATGAGTGAATTGTAGAGCTTGGTGGTGTCTGCGAATTCCGCGTTCACTCCGCCCTCCCTGTATTCCTTGACTTTCTGCTGGGCAATGAGGTAGTCGGCCTTGGATTCGCGCTGGCGTCCCAGCATATTCTCGACATAGGAACGGTTGAGATAAGCCTTGGCGAAGTCCGGGTAAAGCTCTATGGACTTGCTGTAGTCTTCGAGCGCGTCTTCCAACCTGTCCATCTCCACGAAAATCGCCGCCCTGTTGTAGTGCGCCAGCACGTTGCTCGGGTTTATGTTGATAACCCTGTCCATATCTTCCAGGGCCTTCTCGTACTCTCCCACCTGGGCGTATATGAGACTCCTGTTGTACAGGGTGAGGGCGTTGCCGGGATCCTGGCTCAACACCATATTCAAGTCGGCCATCGCCTCGTTGAGGTTCTTGAGCTCGTAGTTCAGCAGGGCGCGGTTGAAGAAGGCGAAGGTGCTGGTAGAATCCAGACCTATGGCCATATCCAGGTCGGCGACAGCCTTGTCGTATTCCTTCCTCTCAGCGTGTATTCTGGCTCTGCGCACGTAACCTTCGGGCTCGTAACGGTCCAGCTTTATTGCCTGATTGTAGTCGGACAGGGCTTTCAAAGTGTCTTTGAGGAACAGGTATGAAGCGCCCCTGTTGAGATAGGCGGACGGATCCTTGGGCTCCTTTCTGATATAATAGTCGAAGTCTTCCACGGCCTTGTCGAACTTCTGTGCGAGGAAGTTGGTGACTCCGCGGGAAAAGTATATTCCGTAAAGACCGGGCCTCAGGCTCAGGGCCTTGTCGAAATCCTCGAATGCCCCGTCGAAGTCGCCGGAGCGGCTGCGGGTGATGGCTCGGTAGTGATATCCGTTCGTGAATACGGGATTGAGCCTGATAGAATTGTTGAAGTCCTTGTCGGCTCCGCGTATGTCCCCGAGATTGTATTTGGCTATGCCTCTGAAAAAGAAACTCCAATAGTCGGTGGTGTCCAGGCGGGTAAGGACATTGAACTGCTCTATTGCCTTTGCGTATTTGCCTTCCGAAAGAGCCTGACGCCCACGCCACATGAAGACGTCCTTGTCGTACTGGGCAAAGACGGAATTTGCTGATAAAAGCAATAAAACTATGGGGAGTAAGAACTTTTTCATTAATTTTGCAAATATAAAACAAATATCGCACCTGAACGATGCGCAGACTCTTTTTTTTATTATCATTTTTTTTGCTTTCAGCTCTGAATCTCGCAGCTGAGATTCCGGATACGGATAATGATCACCTCAGGGATGAGATTGCATTTCTTACCGATTCCCTGTGTGGAGGGAGGGCGACGGGCAGCCCCGGATGCCAGAATGCCGCATTCTTTCTGCTGCGTTCGTTCAAGTCCACAGGTCTGAATACTTTTGTCCAATCCTTTGATTGCTACGGGAATGTAGGCCATAACGTAATAGGCATCACCCCGGGTTGGTATAGACGATACATAGTGGTCGGCGCATACTACGACGGTCTAGGCACCCTGGGAGGCGAGATTTATCCCGGCGCCGATTCCAATGCATCCGCTGTGGCTGCCCTGTTGGAATTGACGCGTAGCCTTCCTTCCCTTTGCAAGAGGGAAGTAGGCATAATCTTCGTTGCCTTCGATGCGAAGGAAATGGACATGGCCGGCTCAAATGCCTTTTTCAATATGATAGAAAGCGGTGACCTGAAAGATCCGCTGACCGGAAAGGCCATAACAAGGGACAGAATCGGACTTATGGTGAACATTGACCAGATCGGGACTGTCCTCTCCCCTATCCACAAAGACAGGGAGGACTACATGATCATGCTCGGGTCGGGCAGCCTCCCACGGGAAAGGAGGGATGCCCTCAAACTATGCAATCATATATATGATATAAAGATGGATATCGGACTCGATTATTACTCAAGCGAGACATTCACCAGAATCTTCTACCGCCTTTCCGACCAGAGAGTCTTTGTTGA
>SFJB01000143.1 GCA_004555145.1 Bacteroidales bacterium
TGAGGGTTGTGTGGCGGTCGGGGTTCTTCCTGCAAACCATCGCGCGAGCCGATGTGCCTTGGAGCGCTGTCTGGAGGGGTTCGCGACGCTCGATGGACACAAATCGATGCCATCGCGCGAGCGGATATGCCCTGGAGGTCCCTAGAATGGCGATTGCCGTGACAGATGAATTGCAGGAAATGCGATTGCATTATCCCCCTGGCCGTCTCTTACTGTTCTCTACAAAAGGCCATGAAGTATCAATTGCTTTCTTACTGCATATTCAAATGGGCTAAAACTATAATTACGAGAAAAGTAGGCATGAGAAGCCACTTGTCGTCGCCTTTTAATTAAATTTGTCGCATGAAAAGGATATTTGCAGCTTTGCTGGTCCTGTTGGGATGCGTCTTTACCTTGCCGGCCAAACCGGGAAGGGTGGGGCGCGTTTCAGTGAAACAGCCTGACGGGAGCAGTTTTACAATGATTTCATACGGAGACGAGTGGGCGAAGATTCGCAAGACCGAGGATGGGTGCGCAGTGCGTCGCGGCACAGACGGCTGGTGGTACTACGCCGTCCCTGACATCCTTGGAGATTGGCAATGCAGCCAATTCAAGGTCGGTCAGTCCGTGCCAGAGTCCGTCAGGGCAGAAAGCGTCAGGGCGGGAATGAGAGCTCCGGCAGGAGGCCGCTTGAAAAGGGAAGCATTTAACCGCATCCAGCAAGAAAAGTTCAGCGCAACAGTCCCAGGCAACGCAATCCCGAGCAGTGCAACCCCAAGCACAACTGTCCCAAGCAGCGCAACAGTCCCTGGCAGTGCCGACCGCGCGGAGGCCTTGTCGATGTCGGGAATTGCGGTCAGGGCTGCCGGCATCTCGCCGAGCCAGCACGGAATCGTGATCCTTGCCGCATTCAAGGATGTTTCCTTCACTTATGGGAAACAGGATTTTGAGGACCTGCTCAACAGGCAGGGCTATGACAGAAACGGCGCGACAGGCAGCGCCAAGGAGTATTTTGAATCTCAGTTCGGAGAAGGAGCAAGTTTCGACTTTGATGTAAGCGAGATTGTAACTCTCAGCAAAACAAGAGCTTATTACGGATCCAACAACAAGGATGGCGTCGATTCGAGGCCTGAGGAAATGGTGACGGAAGCCTGTACGCTGGCTGCGGAACAGGGAGTGGACTTTTCAAGATATGACCTTGACGGAGACGGCGAAGTGGACAATGTATTTGTATTTTTCGCCGGTGAGGACGAAGCTGATGACACCAACGGCGAGCACGAAGAATATATCTGGTCGCATGCCTGGTATGTCTATGACGGTGCAGGAGTCAACTGCTTCCTCAACGGCAAGAGAATCAACCGTTACGCCTGTACCTCCGAAATCAGGTACGGAGGAAGGATGGCCGGGATAGGCGCATTCTGCCACGAATTCTCCCACACCCTGGGCCTGCCGGACTTTTACGATACCGACTACGAGGAGTCCGGAGGCGTGGCGGCAGCGCTTTGGGGCAACACCTCCCTGATGGATTCAGGCTGCTACAACAACGAAAGCAACACGCCTCCGACATTCAACGCGATGGAGCGCGAAATCCTCGGGCTTGCGACACCGCTGGTCATAAGCCAGTCCGGCGAATACCGCATGAGCCCGATCAATGCCGGCGGCACATGCTACCGCATAGAAAGTGGGGTCAAGGATGAATTCTACCTGCTCGAATGCCGCAGCATTTCAGGCTGGGACAGTTACCTGTCAAACAGCGGAATGCTGCTGTATCACGTGGACAAGTCCAGAAGGAGCTCCGGGGGAAGCGATCTGTACGGAGACATAAGCGCATTTGAGAAATGGGAATGGTACAATGCAGTCAACGTTTGCCCACAGCATCAATGCGCCGACCTCATCGAGGCAAACGGCAGAAACGACTCGTTCAGCAGTTTCTACTCATACAGTGAATCGATTTATTATCAGGACAATTCAGGAATCTTCTTTCCGGACGGTGCAAAGGACGGAAGCAAGCTTGTGCTTGAAAGCTGGAATGGAGCCGGCGTCAAGACGATACTGTCGGACATCAGGAGAGACGGCGATGATATCTTATTCAATATCAATCTATTGGGAGAAAAGCTCGACAAGCCTTCGATAGAGTGGACAAGCATATTCCAGGATGCCGCCATAATCGAATTCGACTGCGACCCGGATCAATGGGACGGGATGGCAAGGCTGAGCTGGACCACGGACAAGGGGATTTGCGAACTGGATGCCCGGCAGTACAGCCCGGGAAAGTACAGCGTTCTGATAGATGGACTTGAAGAAGGTACGTTTTACGATGTCTCGATCAGTCTGGGCACAGACGTGGCCTTGAGCGACCCGGCAAGCGTAAAATTCCGCACCAAGGACATAGTAGGCGGAGAGAGGCCGTATATCAGTTTCGAGGGCGTGCTGCGCAATTCCGACAAGAGTTTCAAAAAGGAATGCAAACTGCCTCTGAGGGCGAACAACTGCAAGGAGGCCACCGCAATAAGATGGTTCTACAACGGAAGGGAAGTCAAGCCGGGCGACGATGCCTTTTTCAGGCCGGAGTGTGACGGCGAACTCAAAATGGAAGTGATCTGGAAGGACGGTAGCAGGGACTCTGTCCGCAAAAAGATAATTATCAGATGAAAAGAATCCTAACAGCTGCGGCATTGTTGCTGCTTGCAGCCTGTCTTTCGGGCTGTCTGTCCAGCCAATTGGCTGAGGCGAACCTCAAAACTGACAATATCGGCCTGAATATCGAGGGCAAAACAATAATAGAATACGACAGTCTCTCTTACCAGCTCGGGCACAACAATGCGCGCAACGAGTTCCGCGTGCACGATGACGGTATGAAGAACGGGTTCATCCTCCAGTGCTCCGAGACGCCTCTGAGCAAGGGGCAGGAACTGAGCGCAACGGTCATATACTTTGTCGATGGAGCGGAGCCCACATCCGAAGTTCTGGATTGCGTCATACAAACAATAAGCCCCGATGGTCGCATCTGGTTGTGGGACAGAAAGAAACTCATCGGGGTGATAGTTCAGTACAAGCCTTAGGCTTATGAGAGTTCGGCCGTCTTACACCTGCTCCATAGCCTTTTCAAATACACGGTCCACCTTGAGATATAGGTGATAAAAGGCATTGTCACCGAGTTTGGAGTAACGACCTACGAGTGCACGGATCTGAGCCATCATATACGGACGGTCGCCTGCC
>SFJB01000025.1 GCA_004555145.1 Bacteroidales bacterium
CGATCTCTTATTAGACTTTCCGTACTTCGCGAAAATCTCTTGCTTCTTCTCAGGCATCAAATATTCAGCCATCTTAGCAAAAAATTAAAGTTAATATGTAGTCTCCTTTTTCCTTTCGGCGGAAAAAGCCTGCAAATTTACAAAAATTTCTATATCAAACAAATATGCAGCAATAAAATAATCACCATTTCTCCTGGTGAACCTTCTCAGGCTTCCATTTGTCCTTCGCTTTTTTGTCTTCCGCAGGGAACCCCACAGGAATCACGCAGAAAGGTTTCACCTCTTCGGGAACACCGAGCACCCGGCGCACCACGGCAGCGCGCGCATCATCGGCAGCAGCCGTCCACACGGCTCCGAGTCCCATGGCCTCGGCCGCAAGAAGAAGGTTTTCGGTGGCAGCGGCGCAATCCTGCTCCCAGAACTGTTCATCTGCCGCGCATACGACGATTGCCAGAGGAGCCTTGAAAAGCATTTTCGCATAAGGGAGGCCGTCAGCAAGACTGTCCAGGACTTCGCGTTCACGCACCACCACGAACTCCCACGGCTGCCTGTTCTTGGCGGTAGGAGCTGCCATTGCAGCGTGCAGCAAAGTATCTATCATTTCCTCAGGCACGGGACGCGCTTCGTAGTCCCTGACACTCTTTCGGCTTGCGATGACTTCCAGCACCGCTTCAGCCCTTGTATTACTGTCCTTGGTCATATTTATTGTATTCGTTTGATCGGATCGAGTCCCCATCTGCGGAGCAACGCATTGTAGCGCTCAATCACCTCATCCACACAATCCTCCCAGGAGCGGACTATGGTCCTGGAGGCCTGGATTCCCACCCGGTGCACCCTCTCCGGATCCGCGATGAGCTTCCGCAAAAGGGATGCCATTGCTTCGGGGTCGTTCTCTACCAGAAAACCGTTGTCGCCGTCTGTCAGTATGGCAGACGCAGTGGATCCCTTTGCCATTACGGCCGGAGTATGAAGGGCGGCCGCTTCGCGAACCACGAGAGGAGCGTTGTCATACAGGGACGGGAAAAGGAACAGGTCGGAGGCAGCGTAATAATCTGTCAATTTCTTCCTGTCGGTGATACTACCCACAAAGTGCACCCTGGAGTCCAGTCCGGCATTGCTGACCATCTCCTTCATCTGCTCCGCCGCATATCCGCAGCCTATGAAATACATGCGGAAAGGCACATCGGGCATCAGGGCAAGAGCATTGATCACCAGGGCAGGATTCTTTTCCCATATATGCTGCCCCACAAAGAGCATCACAAACTCTTCCGGCTTTATCCCCAGTTTGTTACGGGCATCCACAAAATACTTCTCAGGGTAGTCGGCAACAAGGTCGGAACCATTGTCCATCACTTCGACCTTCCCCTTGAAACCGTATTCGCGGATTACGTCCACAACCGATTCCTGAGGCACCCAGACCATATCCGCGTGCTCATAGTAGTCGATTATAAGTTTGATAGCGGCCTTCACCACAGGCGTAGGAAGCACCCTCGCAAAGTCATCCCGGTACTTCGAGTGGAAGGTGGCAACCAGAGGAATCTTGTTCATTTTTGCGATGCGCATAGCAGCCAGTCCGGAAGTGAAGGGACAATGGGAATGGATTATGCGGAACTTGATTCTGGCTATGCGGGCGAGGAATGTGGGATCGATTTCCGCTATTCCTGTCACATAGGGAGGCCTTCTGGGCACAGGAACTGAAAAATAGTCCAGAACTCTGTATTCCAGGGAAGAGTAATCCGCTCCCTGAACGCTTGGCGTAATCACACAGGTGCCGCCAACTTTCTTCTGAAGCCAGTATGCATAGTTCTGCATACATACTGACACCCCGTCCATTACGGGAGGGAAACAATCACAGAACAGGCCGACATTGGCCTGTTCCGGAGTAAACAATGAAGGAATTTCCATAATTTATTTCAACATCCCGAGGAAATCTACCGTGCCACTGAACTGCAGCGCCAGGAGCACGATGATTATTAGAATAAGCACCGACAAAATCCAGAATCCGACATTGGATTTCTGCTTGTACGGGTCGCTTATTTTGAGTTTCGGATACTTGGCTATGCTGGTGAGCCTTGCACCGAATACGATATTGACGAGGACTTTTGAGTTGACGGCCCATCCGTTGGCATTGAGTACAGGGCCAAGGTTGCGGCGGCGCAGCTTGCTCCAGGCGATGAAGCAGGAAGGGCCTGAAATGATAAGCATTATTACCACAACGGCAAGGGCAAGCTGCCACAGAGGAGTCTGCGCCACGCCTCTTGCAAGATTGGTGAGGAAGGAACCTATATACCCCAATGCCATTCCTATAGCGGCAAAGATACCGGCGAACTTGGCTATGTCAAAGGCCTGTTTCTTGCCTTCGGCAGGGGCTGCAGCAGGAGGATTGGCTGCCGCGGCGCTTGCTTTTGCCTGCATGTCTGCCATCATCTTGGAATCCTTGTCTTCGGCGGATTTGTTGATGAGACCTACGCAAAAAGCCCAGAACTTGCGGTATGGAGCCCAGAAAGCCTGCTTGATGCTGATAGGATTGTCCACGACTTTCGTAATGGTGGCATCCCAGTCATTGCCGTCACAATCATAGAATATTCCGTTCTTTCCGGGACGCAATTCAGCCGTGTCACCGTCAGTCATCACAGCAACTATGTCCATGGTCTTCGCGAGAGGTTTGGAGACACATTTGCAGTAAATCAGGAACATTCCGCTGAGTTTTGCCATATCAGCGTGCTGCCCCATATCGCTGACCTTGAGACAGAGATCGCAGCAGCGCTGATCCAGAAAGAGCCTGCCCCTTTCGAACACAGCCCTCGGACGGCCATTCTCACGTCCATAGAAGTCGGTGAATATCACGTAATTATTTATCAATCTTGCGAAATCGCGATAGAAGAGCATAAGCTTCTTCACGTCGTCTATGGAATTGGCCTGCTGCTCAAGCTCCATATCCTTTGCCACCATGTCCAGGAGCAGCTGCTTCCTGTCAGCAGCCAGGATTTCCCTTACGGCAGCCAGTCCGAGAGATTCGACTGCAGTTCCCTTCTTGTCCGCATTCCAGGCAACGAAAGCAGCAAAAGAGCCCAACAGGGCTTTCCATTCATCCTCGCTGATTCCTTCAGAGCTCTCAGGGAAGAGCTTTCTCACCTTTGAGAAGGCAGCCTGCCAAGCAGGATTGATTCCTGCGAACGGAAGCACACCGGAAGCGTCCGGACGCGCCAGAGGACAGGATGAGATCTCATCGATGCTGCTCACGCTTACACTTACAGCTGCTGCTGCGGCGCTGTCATAGGAGAGGAGTTTGCAACGGGTGAAGTAATCCTCCACCTTGTCCTTGACAGACAGACAAGCGGCATACGCATCGGCCGTAGCTTCCCCGTAAGGAAAGATCGACTCAGCCTCGCTTTCGGAGCGTCCATACCAGGCGGCATAGTCAGCGCAGGCGGCGTAGAAAGACTCTATAAGCCCGGCATTCACGCCCTGCACCCCGCTGCGGTCGACGACTGACCCCACCGTGGCGATGCAGGCCTCAACTGCCTTCCTGCCCTCCTCGTCCTCAAGCGTTGCCGGGATGATGATTCCGTCACCATTGAGAACAGTGTTCTTGAATATTGCCACGCTGTCGGAAGCGTCATCCACGCTGATCTCCGACTTTTCCAATCCCAGGTTGGCGAGTATGCGCACCGCCGATCCGTACAGTCTCTCACCTTCCGCCGAACTCCGGTCAATGTTGTCCAGCTGAAGCACGCTCTCCGACTTGAGTATCGAATCCTTGTCCCTGATGACAGAGCAAAGCCACTCGGAAGCAGAAATCACCTCGTGCACCTTGATCTTTCCGTCCTTGTCACTATCCAGGAGCTCCAGTGTCCTGCGGTCAAGTTGCATATCATCGACAGGACAGCTCAGTACAGTCCAATATTTCTCATCCAATTCTCCAAGATGTGCGAGATCTTCGCCGGAGCCTATTTTGACGCGTATGACTCCTCCCAGAGAGCAATACTGCCATTCGTGTGTTTTATTCATATAAAAATTCAACTCAAGATTAACCTGTATAACTTTTGCTAATATAGTGATATTTTTCTTATCTTCGCTACATAATTGAATATATATGAGCATATTTTTAGCCGTAATATCCGTCATTCTGGGACTCATAGGCATAGTCGGCAGCATTGTGCCGGGGCTTCCGGGGCCGCCTTTGAGCTGGATCGGAGTTCTTCTGATCTACTTCCGTCACGGGCTGAACGCAGCCGGTGAGCCTATGAGCACCACCCTGCTGCTCGTGTTGCTGGGAGTCACAATACTGGTGACGGTACTTGACTACGTGGTACCCGCCTGGTTTACAAAGATTACCGGAGGGAGCAAATATGCTGCCTGGGGCGCAACCTTAGGACTCTTCGCGGGCCTGCTTTTCCCTCTTCCGGTCGGGATGATCGCAGCGTCCGTAATCTTTTCTTTCGCTTTCGAACTCATCTTCGCGAAGAAGAGTGCCGGAGCATCCCTGAAGGCTTCTGTCGGAGCCTTCCTGGGCTTCCTTTCGGGGACCGGCATCAAGCTCGTAAGCTCAGCCGTAATGCTTTATTATATAATCGTTTACATTTAGTGCTATGAAATATCTAAGGCCTCTGATCATAATACTTGCAATCACACTCAGCGCCTTTGTCGCATACGGTTTGTTCTCCCTCCCCCGTCCGATGGAAGAAGAAGGCCATTTCAGCTCCGCCAAGGCCGTGCAGACCATTGAGAACATCTCAAAGGAAAGGCATTCGATCATACATCCCGAGGCCAGAGCCGAAGTCCGGGAGTATCTCGTCGCGCGGCTGGAAGAGATGGGAGCCAGGACCCGCAGGTACAGTTACCCTGACGTGGAAGGCAAGGGCTACCGTTTCGACGCTGAGAACATAGTCGCGGAGTTCCCGCCTCTGAAGGAGAGCAAGGACACCACCTGGCTGCTTATGGTGGCGCATTACGACTCGCGCTACCCTTGGGTGCCGGTCAGGGACACGACCTGCTCTTATGGAGCCGCCGACGACGGCTACGGGCTCGCGGTAGTGTTGGAAAGCGCCCGCGTGGCACTGGAGCACAGGGACACGTGGTCCCAGGGTCTGAGAATACTGTTCACCGATGGCGAGGAGGTCGGAATGGTGGGTATGAAATGTGCATTCGGGAACGAGCGCGCCCTGTTCGAGGACGTGGGACTGATAATCAACGTCGAGGGAAGGGGTCCGTTCGGACCGGCGCTGCTCTTTGAGACGAGCGGCGGCAATCAGGAAATAATGGCGCTGTACGCTGCCAATGCCAGGTACCCGTACACCTTCTCCCTCACCAATGTGGTGTACTCGCTGATGCCGAATTTCACCGACTTCACCGTGGTCAAGGATGAAATTCCGGGGATGAACTTTTCCACCATTGCCGATGTCAACCACTACCATACGAGCCTTGACAACTTCGACTTCGTGCGCCCTGCCACACTTCAGCATTATGGGGAGCAGGTGGTGCCTGTGGTCAATGCCTACCTCTCCGACCCGAAATACGCCAGCCGCGATGCGCTGAGATCCGACAAGGACAGGGTGTTTTTCACCATACCTCTGATTGGACTGCTCAACTTCTCCAAGCCTTGGTACCTGGTTGCGAGCATTGCCATATTCATACTGGCGATTCTGCTCTTCGTGCTGAACCGCCGCAACCTAAGGGACGTATGGAAGTACATGCTTGAAGCCCTCGGCCTTGCGCTGGGCGCCCTGGTGCTCGGGGAACTTGCATCTTACCTGGGCTGTCTTGCAAGCGGAGCAAGATTCAAGCTCTTCGGAATCGTCACCGGAATGGGTTTTGACAATATCCTGATGATAGTGATGTGCGTGCTGCTGGCTGCTGCCCTGGGCTTGCTTTACTGGAAAAAGGGACAGACAGGAAAACGTCTGTTCGGCACACTGGCGCTTTTGGAAGTCCTGAGCATCGCCACCCTTGCAACTCTTGGAGAGAATATGCTTTTCCTGATTCCGCTCTTCGCCGGCGCGCTTAGCATTTTTCTCTGGCAGCTGAGCTCCTTCAAGCCTGTACTGCTGCTCGGAATCGTCTTCCTCTGCCTGCACGCCTTCTCCTTCCTCTACGCCCTTGCCATGGCTCTGACGGTAGGAGCTTTGGGAGCCGTGATGTTCATAGCAACGCTCGACCTTCTGGTTATCGAAGGGCTCTGCGACTGCTACACCATGAACTCAAAGGACTAGATATCCATCCTCTCCTTCTTGTTGTCCGGCTCAATGTGGATGTTGACCTGGGTTTCCTTTCCGTACCTGGAGCTCAGGGCATCCTCTACGTCAGAAGCTATCTGATGGGCTTCCACCACCGATATCGCCGGATCCACAAGTATATGGGCATCAATGATGTAGGAGATACCGTTGCGGCGTGTTTTCAAGGCGTGAATATTGCGTACGCCCGGGACCGCTGAAGCCGTTTCCTTAATTTCGTATTCAATATCCTCCGGAAGCGAGGCTTCGAGCAGCTCACTTATGCTCGGCAGGCCCATCTTTACAGCCACCACAATGATCGCAACGCTGATGGCACACGCCGCGAGGGGGTCGAGTATGGTCCAAGTGCTGCCGAGAAGCATAGCTCCACCTATGCCGACAAGTGAGCCGATTGAAGACAGGGCGTCGCTACGGTGATGCCAGGCATTGGCAATGACTACCGGACTGTCAACCTTGCGGCCAACTTCTGCCGTTGCACGATAAAGGATTTCCTTGGAAGCGATTGATATTATCGCAGCCACAATTGCAATCCAGCCGGGTTTCGGAAGCGGGTTGCCGTTCAGAATGTCAATAATGGAAGTAATTCCTTTGCTCATCATACTCACGCCCACGACAAGCAGCATAAGACTCACCACCATCGTCGCGAAGGTCTCGAACTTTCCGTGGCCAAATGAATGGCTCTTGTCCCTTCCTTTCGATGACACGTGAGTAAAAACGAGCACCACCGCATCGCTGAGCAGATCCGAGAGCGAATGTATGCCGTCAGCCACCATGGCTGAGCTGCGCCCGAGGACGCCTGCAACAATCTTGAATACGGTAAGTCCCATATTCACCAAAGCACCCCAGAGAGTGACCCTGCGTATGCTCCTCTCTCTAACTTCAGGAGTCATAATTCAAGTATGTTAATAAATCCAAAAAGAAGGACCTCCTCTAAAGGAAAATCCTTCTTTGTAGTCTCTACAGGAATCGAACCTGTATCTAAGGTTTAGGAAACCTTCGTTCTATCCGTTGAACTAAGAGACCATCAGACCTCAAGCGGTCTGTAAAGAGTCTTATTCAGCGTTCTTAACGATGATCTGACGTCCCCTGTAGTATCCGCACTCAGGGCATACGCGATGATACATCACGGTAGCTCCGCAGTTAGGGCAGGTAGCAAGGGTAGGAACAGGAGCGAAATCGTGAGTACGACGCTTGTCCCTGCGCTGCTTTGAAAGTTTGTGTTTCGGATGTGCCATTTTATTGTTTTTTTAATTATTATTTGCTCAAATACTTCGTAGTCTCACCATTGCATTCCCCGTCCGGGTGCACTCTTCTGAGCGGGAGAGAGATGCAGACATAATCATATATGTCCTGGCTCAGGTCCAACTCTCCGAGTTCCGGAGTATAACTCTCCTCGAAGGAAGTCTCCACCGGCAGCACCAGGTCCTCAAGACACCTGTCGCAGGCTACGGTGACACTGCCACAAATCTCGCAGCTCACGTCAAGCGTGACGCCGTGATTGTGTATCTCCGCCTTCACCTCCAGGTCGGCATTGAGGATTTCGGAATTGCCGAATTGTTCAAAGAACTCGCGGCCTGCGGTCCATTCCTGACGGCTTGAGCCTCTGGCCAATCCTTTAAGTTCAACTACAAAGGGCTGCAAAGTTAACAATTTTTTTTCTTTTGTCAAATAAACTTTTTGCTAATCCTCGTTGTCGCTGTTTCTTTTTCTGGCAAGCGGGTCGAGGAGTATCTTGCGTATACGCATATGATGAGGGGTAACTTCCACAAGTTCGTCCTCCTGGATATACTCCAGGGCCTCTTCGAGAGAGAACTTGATCGCCGGAGGGAGTATGATCTTCTCATCGGATCCGGCGGCGCGCACGTTGGTAAGCTTCTTTGTCTTGCAGATATTGATATTCAAATCCCTTTCTCTGGTATGCTCTCCCACTACCTGTCCGGCGTATATATCTTCGCCGGGATCCACAAAGAAACGGCCTCTGTCAAGGAGCTTGTTCATAGAATATGCTATTGCCTGACCCGTCTCGAGAGACACCAGAGAGCCGTTGTTGCGCCTCTCGATATCGCCCTTGTATGGCTGGTACTCCTTGAAGCGGTGGGCTACGATGGCCTCTCCCTGGCTCGCGGTAAGAAGATTGGAACGAAGTCCCATAAGGCCTCTGGTCGGAATCTCAAACTCGAGCAGAGTGCGGTCTCCGCGCGGCTCCATATGGATGAGAGCTCCCTTGCGGCGTGTCGAAATCTCTATTGCAGCTCCCACAAACTCTTCCGGAACCTCTATGGAAAGTTCTTCAATAGGCTCGCAGCGCTGTCCGCCAATGGTCTTGTCAAGCACCTTAGGCTGGCCTACCTGCAGTTCAAAGCCTTCCCTGCGCATGGTTTCAATGAGGACCGAGAGATGCAGCACACCGCGTCCGTAAACCACGAACGAGTCCGCAGTAAGGCCAGGCTTGACCCTGAGAGCAAGGTTCTTCTCAAGCTCCTTGTCAAGTCTTTCCTTTATGTGGCGGGATGTGACGAACTTTCCGTCCTTGCCGAAGAAAGGAGAATTGTTGATGGTGAAGAGCATGCTCATCGTAGGCTCATCTATGGCGATAGGGGCCAAGGCCTCCGGGTTCTCGAAGTCCGCAATGGTGTCCCCGATTTCGAAGCCGTCCAGTCCCACCACGGCACAGATGTCTCCGCAACTTACCTCCTCCACATTGGTTTTGCCCAGGCCTTCGAATACCATAAGCTGCTTGATCTTCTGTTTCTGGATCACGTCATAACGCTTGCACAGGCTGACCTGCTGACCGGTTCTGAGCGAGCCGCGAGTGATTTTTCCGACAGCAATACGTCCCACGTAAGGAGAATACTCCAAAGATGATATCAGCAGCTGAGGTGTGCCCTCCACATATTCGGGAGCAGGGATAACCTCCAGTATGGTATCGAGCAGAGGAGTGATGTCGTTTCCCGGCTGCTTCCAGTCCAGGGACATCCATCCCTGCTTGGCAGAACCGTAAACGGTGGTGAAATCCAGCTGCTCATCAGTTGCATTCAGGTTGCACATAAGGTCAAAAACCTCTTCCTGCACCTCATCCGGGCGGCAGTTCGGCTTGTCGACCTTATTGATGACAACTATAGGTTTCTTTCCCATCTGCAGAGCTTTCTGGAGCACGAACCTCGTCTGAGGCATACAGCCTTCGAAAGCATCCACGAGCAGAAGCACGCCGTCCGCCATATTCAGCACGCGCTCCACCTCACCTCCGAAGTCGCTATGTCCCGGAGTATCTATAATGTTAATTTTGACGCCTTTATAAATGACTGATACATTCTTGGCGAGGATGGTGATGCCTCTCTCTCGCTCAAGATCATTGTTGTCAAGTATCAGCTGTCCCAGATTTTCAGGCTGGCGAACAAGGTTTGCCTGATAAATCATCCTGTCCACGAGGGTGGTCTTGCCGTGATCGACGTGGGCGATAATCGCTATGTTCCTAATGTCTTGCATACTCTTATAAATCGTGCAAAGTTACTGAATTCCGCGAAAAAACATAAAAAACTATAATCATTTTTCTTACCTTTGCGAATTATGCGAAGAATTGTGTCCTTCATTCTGCTGCCAGCGATGCTCTTTCTCGCTTCCTGCTCCGGTTCCAAACAAGGCTGGAGCGAAGGCGACTGGGAGCGCTGCGCAAGGATTGTTTCCACGGTTCCTTCGGACGCTCTCACCATCAGGTACGCTGTGGATTGCAGGAAAAGCAGCTTTGCCGTGGACTCCAGCTCGATATTCTCCAGTCTGGGACTGAGGTCCCTCAAGGGTATGGGTCTTGCAGTCTCTGAGTGCTACAACGGGTCCGTGGTGCAGGTTCTTTCCCTTGCCCCGGTGCCCGACAGCTTCATCAGCGACAGCACGTCCTCCTTCAGAGATGTGCTCGACCGGGCGGCAGCGGCCGGAATGAAGACCAGTTTCATTTCCAACGCACCGACTATGCCCCAGGGTCAGGGAGTGCTGCTCGTGAGCCGTTCCGAGGTACAGTTGCGCGCCAGTGAACGCCACATACGCGAAGGGCGTTCGATTCTGGACATAGAAAGCCTCGCGCGCACCGTGAAGGATGCCGGAGCACCGCCAGAGATGCTCCTGCTCCGCAATTCCGGAGCCAAGCGCTTTATCGGCAAGGACTTCCTCGGTGGCATATTCACCCCTTCCGGCATAAGCCGCTTCATCGACCGCCTCTGCGAATGGACCGCCTTCATTCCCGAATCGGATGGCAGCACAGGCGTCCATCTGAGCAGGAACGACTCGCGCACACACTACGCCAACCTGCTGTCCTCAGTGAACTTCTGCGATAGCCGCATAGGCAAGGTACTTCCTTACGGGACCGGATTCGTGCTGGACCTGCCCATTGACGGGGACAATTTCAGGAAAGCGTACGAGAGCTACCTGGATGCCGGCGTAAACCTTGTCCAGTACCGCAGACAGCTCGCCGAGTTGAAGGCAAAGTGCGGGAAGGACCCGTTGAAGTGGGAAAAAGAACTGGACATCAAAGAAATAGCGCTGGTGGAAAGAGCCGGATACAAGATTGTTATGTTGCGTCCGGGAAAGACCGTGGAAGACAAGGAAGCGGACAGCTTTGCTTACCCGGGCTTCTGCGCAGCCCTCTACGGGGCGGCTTTCTCCCTGCGCGACGAGAGCAAATGCGCAGTCAGGAACGGCTGGCTGATGATAGGAAGCGACAAGGACCTTGCAAGCTTCACTACTCCGGAGGATGAACTCGACAATTACACCGCAAAACAGTGGCCGGGCAACGGCTGCCGCATAATCATTTACGACAGGGGAGAATTTCTCGCCTGGACTAAAAAAGGGATAAGAATATGGAATTCAAATCTGTAAACAAAATGCTGGAAAAGAGCATTCGCGAGAATTGGGAACGCGATGCCCTGTCCAACTATCAAGGAGCGACACTCAAATACAAGGATGTTGCCCAAAGAATCAAGTATCTGCACATTGCCTTCGAGCGCTGCGGATTGAAAAAAGGCGACAAGGTGGCCCTCTGCTCCCGCAATCAGGCCAACTGGGGCGTATGTTTCCTCGCCTCTCTGACCTACGGTGCAGTACCGGTGCCGATTCTCCACGAATTCAAGGCGGAAAACATCCACTACCTGGTAAACCACTCCGAAGCGAGGGTGCTGTTCGTGGATGAAATCATCTGGGAAGGACTGTCCGAAAGCGAAATGCCGGATCTGGAAGTGATTGTCCAGATGAACAATCTGAACTTCATCTACGCCAAGAACGAGTCTGCGGTGGAGGTCAGGAATACCCTTACCGAAACATTCAAGAAAATATACCCCGAGGGAATCAAGCCAAGTGACATCGATTTCTACGAGGACAAGCCGGAAGAGCTGGCAGTAATCAACTACACCTCAGGTACTTCAGGCTTCTCCAAGGGAGTGATGATTCCTTACAGGGCTCTCTACACCAACGTCAGGTTTGCCGGAGAGGTGGCTGAGCCTCAGATGAACTGTGAGAGCGAAGTCGTGGCCATGCTGCCTTCCGCCCACATGTACGGGCTCATGTTCGAATTCCTTTACGAAATGATTATCGGAGCCCACGTCCACTTCCTTACCCGCACCCCTAGCCCGAAAGTAATACTCAAGGCTTTCAGTGAAATCCATCCGGACATCATCATTGCAGTGCCTCTCATCATAGAGAAGGTTTACAAGAACCAGGTGAAGCCGGTGGTTGACAGACACAAGTCATTTATGCGCATTCCTATCGTCAACCAGATCATTCTCAAGAAGATCCGCAATGCCATGATAGATGCGTTCGGAGGTCGTTTCGAGGAAGTCATACTCGGTGGAGCGGCCTTCAACCCGGAGGTGGAGCAGTTTATGCGGAAGATTCACTTCCCGTTCACCGTCGGCTACGGAATGACCGAATGCGCACCTATCATCACATATGAAAAGTGGTGGAAGGCACGCTACGGCTCTTGCGGCAAGCCTGTGCCGGGCTGCGAAATCCGCATCGACTCCAATGATCCTTACAATGTTCCCGGAGAAGTGCAGGTAAAGGGATCCAACGTATTCCTCGGATACTTCAAGAACCCTGATGCTACCAAATCCGTATTCACCAAGGACGGATGGTTCAAGACAGGCGACATCGGCATAGTGGACAAGGACGGTTATCTTTACCTCAAGGGACGTTCCAAGTGCATGATACTCGGGCCTTCAGGCCAGAACATATATCCTGAAGAGCTGGAAGCCGTCATCAACAACGTCACCTACGTGGTTGACTCTCTCGTGGTGGAGGACAAGATTGGCCTCACCGCCCTAGTTTACCCTGACTACCACCAGGCCGAGATTGACGGGATGAGCGGAGAGCAGCTTGAGGAGCGCATAAGCAGCGGACTCCCTGAGATCAACAAGCTCCTGCCGAACTACGCCCAAATCCGCAAGATCGAATTTTTGCCTGAGGACTTTGAGCGCACTCCAAAGAAGAGCATCAAACGTTATCTCTACCAGAGGACAAATGAATAAGTTCGACGAAAAATATCTTGCAATGGCCGAAGTCTGGGCAGGCAATTCCTATTGCCGCAGACGCCAGGTCGGCGCCCTTCTCGTCAAGGACAGGATGATTATCTCCGACGGCTACAACGGCACGCCGTCGGGGTTTGAAAACATCTGTGAAGATGAGAACGGGGTCACCAAACCTTACGTCCTTCACGCTGAGGCCAACGCCATATCCAAAGTTGCCAAATCCGGCAACAGTTCCGACGGAGCGACACTTTATGTGACGGCCTCCCCTTGCATCGAATGTGCAAAGCTCATCATACAGGCCGGTATCAAGAGGGTCGTTTACAAGGACGAATACAGACTCACCGACGGAATCGACCTGCTGAAAAGGGCAGGCATTGAAGTTGAAAAAGTTGACTGCTGATGAAGAAGACTTCCATTGTAACTGCCCTGCTGGGCGTTGTCATAGGCATACTGCTGACCCTGGTCGTGCAGAGTGCCGCCACCCGGGCGCGCAAAATCAGGACGAGCACTAGGGACTGGCAGAAGGTAAACCTTATACTCAAGAGCATAGAGGATAATTATGTGGACACCGTGGACCGCGCCAAAGTTACTGATGCAGTCGCAAGCGCCGCTCTCGCAGCCTTGGATCCACATTCCTCATATATGCTCCCGCGCGTACTCGAAGAGCACGAAGAGGACCTGGCCGCCAACTTCGACGGCATAGGAATACAGTTCAATGTGCCGAACGACACGGCCATCGTAATAGAAGTCATCCCAGGAGGTCCGTCCGAGAAGGTGGGTCTCCAGGCCGGAGACCGCATCATCAGCGTGGATACCACCTCCATCGCAGGAGTGAAGTTTCCACAGGACTCGATGGTACGCCGGATGAAAGGCAAAGCCGGCAGCAAGGTAAAGATTACCGTGAAGCGGGACAAGGAAATAATCCCGTTCGAAATCACCCGCGGCAAGATTCCGACACATTCCGTGGACGCAGCATTTATGGTCGACGACACCACGGCATACCTTCGCCTGTCCAAATTCTCCCGCACCACGGGCCAGGAGTTCATCAAGGCAAGTGCCGGGCTCCTGAATTCCGGGATGAAGGAGATGATTGTGGACATACGCGACAACAGCGGCGGCTTTCTCGACCAGGCGCTGGTGTTGTCCAACCTCTTCCTTCCGAAGGGAGCGGGGATAGTCTATATGGAAGGAGCTCACCGCAAGCGCGAGGATTACAATGCGGACGGGCGAGGTCCGCTCCAAGACATAAGGCTTAAGGTGCTCATAAACGAAGGTTCTGCATCCTCCAGCGAAATCTTTGCAGGCGCCATGCAGGACAACGGCAGGGCCACGATAATCGGACGCCGCTCCTACGGCAAGGGTCTGGTGCAGGAGCCGTACTATTTCAGCGACGGCAGCGGTATGCGCATCACGGTGGCAAGGTTCCACACCCCATCTGGAAGGTGCATTCAGAAACCGTACAGCGATGATTACGACTACGAGGTACTGAAGCGATATAACGAAGGGGAGATGGTATCAGCGGACAGCATGAAGATAGAGAAGGGCGGCATACTTCCGGACGTATTCGTTCCGGTTGACACTACCAGGGCCGGTCAGTTCTACATCTCCTGCAACCGCAAGGCTACTACCATGCGTTTTGCTTCGGCCTATTTCGACAGCCACAAGAAAGAATTGTCAGAAATTGATGACTTCAACAAGCTGATCTCATACCTTGACAATGCCGGGCTGGAGGCCCAGTTCCTGGATTTCGCCAAAAGGAAGGACGGCCTGACTCCGGATCCCGTCGAATGGAAAAACGAGAGAAAATATCTTATGAGCCAGGTCAGGGCCCTGGTAGGCAGATATTCCAAACTTGGGGACAACGCCTACTACCACCTCTTCCTTGACATTGATGAATGCTTCAGCATAGCATATAAGCTGTAATGTTTACTGGGGCAGGGTTTCCCACTGGGGCGCCTGCCTCAAACCTTTTTACAGGGCAGGGTTCGCACTGGGCGGGGTTGGAAATGGCAGGTCTGAATCCATGAGGGCATTCGGGAGTTCCTGAAGAGGGGCATCCGGGATTGCATGCGCTGGACGGCACCAAGGAGGTTTCAGAAAAGCGTGCACGCTCGCTGCGTCTGCGTGTCGGCGTGCCCGTTTCGACGGGACTTTGCAAGCGCCGGGCGGAGCCCGAAAGCGGTCCCAGAGAAACGGGGCGCCGCCGCAGCAGCGAGGGAAACAGCAGCTGCCCCACAAGCCCTGCGTGCCCGCTTCGACGGGACTTTGCAAGCGCCAGGCGAAGCCCGAAAGCGGTCCCAGAGAAACGGGTCGCCGCAGCAGCAGCGAGGAAAATAGCAGCTGCCCCACAAGCCCTGCGTGCCCGCTTCGACGGGACTTTGCAAGCGCCAGTTCTGAGTCCGAAGCCCATTCCAGCAATTCACCTGGCACGGGGCAAAATCATAACTTCTTCGATATCAATATGTTAGAAATTCAGGGCCTGCCAGGTGACACCAATTTGGCTTCACCGGGCAAGTCGCTTTTTGCTATGATACTGATAATCAGATGGTTACAAATTAGAGGCTTGCCAGGTTTGCACGTGCAAGCCCTAGTGGCTTGAAGAGGGCAGTTCGGGAGAAAACGGGCAGTTTTCATCACGGATGGCTCCAATAAAGGCACTCCGAATCGACCGAAGACAGCCAACCGGGAGGAAAACGGCCGAGTTGTCCACAAAAAGGTGGTGTTTTGTGGATAAAGTTCTGATTTTGGCCGAGTTGTCCACAAAATGGGGGTGTTTTGTGGACAAAGTTCCGACCTAAACGCTGCTGAGGCTGCCGGGAAGGGCTGCGGGATCAGCTTGAGCAGTTATATGATTTATATCCCAAAATGGAAGATAAAGCTATCGATTCCGGAAATCATCCTGTAGCTCATGCATCTTTCCGAGCAGCTGGTAAAACAATTGGGAGAACTATAGCAAAAAGTAATGATGCTTCAGCCAGTAAGCATACACGGGGTCTTGAAAAGAATAAACGCCTGCAATGCTGTCCAGGATGTCCTTTTCAACGAGCGCTTTTCTCGCGCGGGAAATCATCGTAGGAGATGAGAGCTTATATTTGTCCATGACGGCCTTTGATGTAAGTTTCTTTTCACCGGCGGACATGGCTCGGAGAAGACACATCTGCTGATTGGTAAGCGTTTGGGTCATCGTGTCAAACATCAGGCTGAGCTGTGCCGTAATCGTGGAATGGGCTTCATCAACGGCATCAAGTGTAGCAACCTTATCGGTGCGCAGCCATACTTGCTGGGCAAGCTGCTGGACATAGTACGGATGATTCTGGACGCGCACGACTATCTCCTCACAAACGTTATCAGCGATGGATTTGCCAGTCCTTTCAAACGTATCTTTGATGAATGTAATCCAGTCCGGAGTCTTGATTTTTTCCAGAAACATGATGTCGCCGAACTTGTAAAAAGGCATAGAATAGTCCGTGAACACTTCAAGCATCATGTGTCGCTTGCTGCCACACAAGCAATAAGCCACATTCTCGTGTTGCTGGAAATGAGAACGAAGTTTTTTCTGGAACGCGAGCGAATCGTCAAATGTGGCTATGTTCTGGAATTCATCAATACAGACGACGATGCGCAGTCTTTTCTCTCCAGCGATTTTCTCTGCAAGGTCCAGGATCTCGTCGGGACTCCTCCTGAGCTCTTCCATATTGAGGTCTACCGTGAGTTCGCTCATCGGGTCTCCTCCGAAGGACACTTTGGGGACGAACCGGGAAAGGAAGCGGGTTGCATTCGCAATCGCTTCCTCCCATTTGGTTGCGGTGGATTTAATGACGCTTTGAGCCAATGCCGTGTAGAACTGCTCTTCCGAACGCACATTAAAGAGGTCGACCCGGCATACCCTCAAGTTTTTGTCCTCCTCCATGGCAATGGCGGCAGCCTTGAAAACTAGGGAACTCTTCCCCCATCGCCTGGGAGATATAAGGATAGTATTGATAAGAGACTTGAAGTTGGTCACGAGATGAGCAGTCTCTTCTTTTCTGTCCGTGAAGTTGTCTTCCTTGGCAAGCCTGCCAAATACGAAGGGGGTTTTCATAAGGCATCGATTGTTTGCGCAAAAATAATAACA
>SFJB01000144.1 GCA_004555145.1 Bacteroidales bacterium
CTCAGCGACATCAGCTCCCCGTCAGGGGCGTAGAGTGCCACCTGCAAAGTCACGCTGGACTCGACGCCGTTCACTATGACATAGTCGAAGCCGATGAGCGCCTCGTCCTCGTTGAGCGGTTGGAGCGATGAAGAGAACATCATTCCCATCTTCGCATCCGTAGGCTTGCCTGTAATCAGGTTATACTCTGTAGGAAGGTAAGAATTGTAGTAGAATACTATCTTGTAGTCCTCAGGGTTGAATCCCGGAGCCTTTGTAGGATCCCACGGGGCCTTTGTGCCATCGTCAGGCAGATTGTCTGTGCTCGTTACCTCGAACTGGCATTCTGCGTCGGTAGTGCCGGACATCTGCTGCGTGCGGCGGGTCTGGAGGTAATCCGCATATTCCTTGCTGCTCATGTACTTCTCCATTGCCTTGGTGACCAGATCGTAGAAGTCGGTGGCAAGGAACTGGAACTTGGCCAAAGGTCGCTGCATGTCCACTTTCACGTGGGTTTTCTCGGCATTCGCACCCACTCTCACTACACTTACTTCGCTGCTGCCTTCGAAGGCATCGCGGAAGTCGGTGTCACCTTCATATGGTTCAGCTACAGTAATGCTGCTAAAGTCTTCAGTGAGGTAGTATTTGTCATCCACTTTGCCTGCATCCACATAATCGGCCCAAACACGGAGCATATAGTTGCCTTCAGGGATTACGAGAGTCACGTTGTGGTCGAGAGTGTTGACGTCGCTCTTCACAAACAAGAATTCGACCTGCGGCACCACATCGTAGCCACCGTTCTTAAGAGCTCTGTATGCCCTTATCTGATATCTTATGTTATAGTCCTCCGGGTTCGCCTTTGTCTTCTTGGCGTACTCCACATCCCGAAGGGGCTGGAACTCCGTGTCAAAGACCATCTCCACTTCCAATACTGCGGGGATGCTCTCGTCAGGCCATTCGTGCACCATACATCCTCCCAGGGCAAAGACTGCTGAGAGCAAGCATACTACGCGGCATAACATTTTCAGTACAGGACGTCTCATTGCTCCGAACGCCCTCCCTTACGCGAATAGTTGTCGAATCGGTAGTAGAGCGAAATGCCTATTGCATCAGGCAGCAAACGCACTTCACGGATACCCTTCTGGGCGACCGGGCCGTCAGCTTCGTTGTAGAACTTGTCGTAGTTCAGGCTATAGACTCCGGCGCCAAAGTTAAACTCGATGCCAAGACCGTGCACACGGCGGCTCAGAGGCAGACGGTATCCCAGACTCAATCCGCCACCAAGGGCCGGGCTTTTTCCATCCTCGTCCTGAATACGCCAATCTCCGCCAAATGCAAAGTTATACCACGCCACTCCGGCATGCACTCCGAGATAGAGCCCCTTGACAAAAGCATCTTGTTCGGGGGTCTGGAAGTTGTATCTCAACTCAGGCAGGAACGCCACGGTGCGGAACTTGGTCTGACGGCTGAACCAATCAAGTCCCGAGTAATACATAGGTATGTTGAGACTCAGTCTGTCACTGAGGGTCACTTCTAATGCGAAGTTGCTCACCAGCATCGAGAGGGCGACAGCGTTGGTCTTGAAGTAAACACTGGTGTTCTTCAGAGTTTCCGGTTGCACTGCAGGAGGATTCATCGGAATGACCTCAATAGGAGGGTCTGACAGTTCAAAGTGTTCCACAGGAACTTCTCCAAGACTTTGGGATGCAAGCCAAAGGTCCAGAGAAGGGTAGTCGAACTCGATTTCGGGGAGCTTGATGTCCACGAACAGAATCACCCGGAAACGTCTGAGCTCCGGGAAGAACTCTTTGAGCATATAGCTCCACGCGCCTTCTCCCACAAGAGTGCGCACCTGCGATGTCTGCTGTCCTTCAGCTACAGCACGGGCAAGTACATCTATACATTTGTCCCTGTCGGGGAGAGAACTTCCCCGAGGGGAAGAGACTATAGAGAGCAGTTCATTCCAGGGGAGATGGTCAAGTACTACTTCTGAATGGACATCCTTTACGTTTAGGGATCTTTCCAGCGAGCGCAGAACGTTTTGCGAACGGGCATTTACCAGTCGGTTGTTTAGCTCCTGGCTCCCTTCGGGAGAGCAGGTAACTTCAAAATGTATTGAGTGAACCTTACCGTTCTGACCGTCAATGATGTGACGGGCGTAAGTGATGAAGGTGTCGTATCGCTCGCCGTTTCCGGCATAGCTGCGGTCAAATGCAGACTTTCCCTGAGGGAAATATATAGATAAGGTGTCAGTGTAGACTTGCGCCGGAGCAACGAAAGAAAACAGGTGCAGCGCGACTAAGAATAAGGAGAATTTAAGGGTGTATATCCGTAATAGCCTACCCACCCCCTTTTGGTAATCACACACTTCACCCAGCAGGGAGTCGAATCGGCTTCTGAGTTTAATTAGCAATGTGTTATTACCTGCGCCTGCTTTCATTAAAAAAGTTTAGATAGTTTCTTCCCCGCAAATATAATGTTAAATTTTGGATTAGCCATATGTTTAAAAAAAAATTGAAACGGATAATTTTTGTGCTGAAATTAAAGAGCCTCACATATATTTCTATGACCGATTTGAGTAAAAGTAAAAGTTTTAAGTAATGATTTTTGCGGTTCGCTGCTACACTGGCAGTAACAATATGCAGAAATAATTGCGCGCTCTGAGTCTCCTGTGTTATGACGCCTTCTGCAGCGTTAGCAGTGGCAATAAATGGCTACGCGCTCCTGCTCCGGACCTGAAACCTGAGCATGCGCTGCCGTGGTTGAAAACGGCAATTGATCCAGAAAGAGCACCAAGGATGACACTCCGAACCGACTGCGGTAGTGCATACGGGATTGGAAAAGCGGTTTTATCCCGGTAAGACATTCGGGGTTGTAATTACCATTCTGAAAAAAGCGGAGCCGATGGCCCCGCCGGATTCATTTCAAATGAAGTACTGAACTTACTTCTCCAGCAGCGCAACCTTGTCAACACCTAATGTTGAGCATACAAGGTCTATGTCTACTCCGGAGGCAACAAGCTTCTTAGCATTTTCGAGCCGCTCCGCTTCGCGGCCTTCCTCGCGACCTTCTTCGCGACCCTTTTCAAGACCTTCGGTCAGCCCTTCTTCGCGACCCTTCTCGATGCCCTTCGCCAGGGCTTTGTCCTCGGCGGTCTTGATGATGTTCCTCATAAGCATATGATCGTATTCGATGCGCTTCCGCGGAGGGAAGGCGGACACCTCGCAGGCCTGCACCAGGTCCTTCATCATCGACCTCCCGCTCATCTCCTCCGGACCCTCCCGGTACGACCAGCCACGCTTGATCCAGTGAAACAGGTAGTCCTGCTCGCTCCGGCACTCCTCCAGCGTCTTCCTGAAGCGCTTCAACTCCGCGAAGATAAGCATTATTTGCCTTTTTCCAAACTCCCCTGTCCGCTCCTCCGTCATCAGGTAGCGCGAGATGA
>SFJB01000026.1 GCA_004555145.1 Bacteroidales bacterium
AACGGCGTACTCGAAACCTACGCCAAGAACATAGAGGAAGCATTCACCGTCAATCTCAAGGGTGAGAGGACCGGCGAGCTCAAGACCGCAAAGGACGAAATCGAGCTCATCGACAACCTCAAGCCTCAGAACAAGGCCATCATCGCAGGCGGCGAGCCGCAGCTTCCGGTTTACAGGTTCAAGTCAGGCGTGACCGTGGTTCCGGTTTACGGAGCCGGTCTCTGGGGACCTATCTGGGGCTACATCGCCCTCGAGGGTGACCTCAAGACCATTGCAGGCGCTTACTTCGACCATGACAGCGAGACCCCTGGCCTCGGTGCCAAGATCAAGGACGAGCCTTCATTCAAGGCCCAGTTCGTAGGCAAGATCTTCAATCTCGAGGACGCAGCCAATCCTTTCGACATCGTGAAGGGCGGCGCTCCTGCAGGATCCACCGACAAGATTGACGCAATCTCCGGCGCTACCATGACCTGCAACGGTCTGAACAAGGCCATCGACATCTGGATCGGTGCATACGCCAACTATTTCAACAAGGCTGCCGCCGCAGCCGCAGAAAATGTGGAGGAATAAGCTATGGCAAATCTTAAAGAAACAATACTCAATCCTATTCTGAAGGGCAACCCGATTACCGTCCTCGTGCTCGGTATCTGCTCTTCTCTCGCTGTCACCGTACAGCTCAAGGGTGCCTGCGTCATGGCTTTGTCAGTAATCGCCGTGACCGGACTCTCCAGCCTCGTGGTTTCCCTCCTCCGCAACACCATTCCAAACCGCGTCCGCATCATCGTGCAGCTCGTGGTTGTCGCAATGATGGTAATTCTGGTGGACCAGATCCTCAAGGCCTTCGCATATGACGTGGACAAGCAGCTCTCCGTATATATCGGTCTGATCATCACCAACTGTATCGTGATGGGACGCATCGAGGCATTTGCCCTCGGCAACAAGCCTATCCCTTCACTGCTCGACGGTCTTGCCAACGGCTTCGGCTACGGTATGATCCTGGTGATTGTCGCATTCTTCCGTGAACTCCTCGGAAGCGGCACCATCTTCGGGCTCCAGGTACTCCCGGCAGGCTACGTTCCTAACAACCTCGTAATCCTTCCTCCGTTCGCCCTCATCCTCCTCGGATGCATCATCTGGGTGCACAGGGCTTTCGACAAGGACCTTCAGGAAAAATAACAGCATCGCCTTATGGAATACATCAGCTTATTTATCAAATCGATATTCGTTGACAATATGATCTTTGCATACTTCCTCGGTATGTGCTCATACCTGGCAGTATCAAAGAATGTCAAGACAGCCAACGGCCTTGGCCTTGCTGTAATCTTCGTGCTCGTCTGCACACTCCCGCTCAACTACCTGCTCAACCGCTTCGTGCTTCAGCCGGGCGCACTGAGCTGGCTCGGCGAAAGCTTTGCGGACGTTGACCTCAGCTTCCTGAGCTTCATCATCTTCATCGCGGTGATTGCCGCCTTCGTGCAGCTCGTCGAAATGATCGTGGAGAAGTTCCTCCCGTCGCTCTACTCTTCACTGGGTATCTTCCTGCCTCTGATTGCGGTGAACTGCGCCATTCTCGGCGGTTCCCTCTTTATGCAGCAGAAGGACTTCGTGAACGTGGGTGAATCCGTCGTATATGCCCTCGGTTCCGGCATAGGCTGGTATCTCGCAATCGTCTGCCTCGCAGCCATACGCGAGAAGCTTGCCTACAGCAACGTGCCAAAGCCGCTCAAGGGTACGGGAATCACCTTCATCACCGTAGGTCTGATGGGTCTCGCGTTCATGATCTTTATGGGAATTCAGCTTTAGGAGGACAGAGATATGACATCAACAATCATTTCAGCAGCAGTTGCACTTCTTATCGTCACGGTAATCCTCGTGGTGCTCCTGCTTGTAGTAAAGGATGCGATCACTCCTAAGGGAAAGGTAAAGATTGACATCAACGAGGGCAAAAAGGTAATCGACGTAACCCCGGGCAACTCCCTTATGGCTTCCCTGGCTTCCGAGAAGATATTCCTCCCTTCAGCCTGCGGCGGAAAGGCCAACTGCGGCCAGTGCAAGGTGCAGGTGCTTGAAGGCGGCGGAGAAATACTCCCTACCGAAGTAGGCTTCTTCAACCGCAAGCAGATCAAGGAAGGCTGGAGACTCGGCTGCCAGGTCAAGGTAAAGGAGAATCTCAAGATCCAGATGGACGAGTCCGCACTCTCAGTCAAGAAGCTCGAGTGCGAAGTCATCTCCAACCACAACGTCGCCACCTTCATCAAGGAATTCACCGTCAAGCTCCCTGAGGGCGAGCACATCGAATTCAAGAGCGGTCAGTACATCCAGATTGACATCCCTGCATACCACCTCTACTTCAAAGACATCGAGGTCGAGCCGGAGTACAGGGCAGACTGGGAGAAGTACGGCTTCTTCAATCTTGAATCCGTCAACCCTGAAGCAACCATCAGGGCATACTCCATGGCCTCTTATCCTGGAGAGAAGGGTATCATCAAGCTCAACGTCCGCATCGCCACACCTCCGTTCGACCGCAGCGTGCCGCGCGAACTCGGACCTAAGCTTCTGCCTGTCAACCCTGGTATAGCCTCTTCTTACGTCTTCACACGTAAGCCGGGCGACAAGGTTACCATCAGCGGCCCTTACGGAGAGTTCCTCCTTCCGAAGGACGATCCGGACAATGTAGAGTACATCTTCGTGGGCGGTGGCGCCGGTATGGCTCCGCTTCGCAGCCACATCATGCAGCTCTTCAAGACCCTCAAGACCGGACGCAAGGTCAGCTTCTTCTACGGCGCGCGCGCCCTTGTCGAAGCATTCTACCTCGAAGACTTCGCCGAAATCGAGAAGGAGTTCCCGAACTTCAAGTTCTACCTTGCCCTTGACCGTCCGGACCCTGCAGCTGACGCTGCCGGCGTCAAGTACACTGCGGGCTTCGTACACAACGTGATGTATGAGACCTACCTCAAGAATCACGAGACTCCTGAGGACATCAAGTACTTCATGTGCGGTCCTCCTATGATGGTCGCTTCCGTAAACAAGCTCCTCGACTCCCTCGGAGTTCCGCCGGAGAATATTCTTTACGACAATTTCGGAGGTTAATCTTCCGTTATCATAGCCTTGAGAGGGTGAGCTTCAGTCCTTGTGACTCCGGCTCACTCTCTTTTTTTGCTCAATTTCTTCCAGGCATCCCCCTAATCGTCAACTCTCATAAGATTCTTACATTTTTCAGGCAATTATTTTAACAATCCTTGCAAGTTGCAAACAGAGCCGATAGCTTTGCACCTGAACTTGTTTTTGTTAAAATAGTCTTTATGAAAAACTTCGAGAACCGGGATCGTCGCACGATCAATCAATTCCGATTTCAGGCAAAGGGCATTCTGTCCTGCCGTCGGGCCCTGTCGAATCAATTAATCTTCTTGCTATCAATTTGTTTGCTTTCGTTATTTGCGCTGGTCCCGGTATTCTCGTTAAGTTCCTGCGACAAGGCCGAGCTTTTGAACAGTCCGCCGCCACAGGAAGAAGTCCCTGTCGACAGCACGTTCTATAAATGGTCTTTCGCCCTGCCGGACGGAATAGAGGCAAGGAGGCTCGATCTCTTCATATACAATGGAAAAAAGGAAATGGTACACTGTCTGAATATGGTTTCGGACCTGTCATTGGACTTCAGCAAAGGATTGGAACTCAATCTCCCTACAGGGTCGAAGACTGCCGTAGCCGTTTTCAACAGCCCCAGGGACTTCAACGTCAAAGCTCTGGAAAGTTTCGAGAAATGCGCTTTGATCAGCTATTCTTTCGAGGATGACAATCCCGGCTGTCCCGTGATGGGTGCCATTGCCGAGGAGAGCGACACGCTCAGGGCTCTGCCCCTGTTTAGCAAAATAAAGGTCAAATCCGTATCCAACACTATGGATGACTATGTCCTGCTTGAGAATCCCCGGGTGCGCCTCAGAAACATGAATGCCTCCGCACAACTCTTCGGAAAGACCGAATACCTCCCGTCAGAGTTCGTGGACAAGGGAGAATGGAAGGCTCTTCCCTATGATGTGGGTATGTTCAAGGAGGAGACGGACATAGATCTTTTCTGCTATCCCAACGACTCGGAAGACAGTGAATATGCCCCAGACAGGACCGTACTGGAGCTGGAAGCCCTGGTCGATGGGAAGCTCTGCAGCTATCTGATGCCTTGTCCCCGCATCCCGAGGAACACCGTCATGGAAGCTGAAATCACGGTCTATTCGGAGAGCAGTGCAGACTGCCGTTTCTCCAGCCCGGCAGCGCTATATCTTGCTAATTAGGCATCCAAGTAGTATATTTGTGGATAAGAAAGATAAATGCAATGAATATAGCCGTCATTTTCGCAGGAGGCTCGGGTCAGAGGATGAATACCGAATCCTGCCCCAAGCAATTCCTGAAGCTGAATGGGAAACCTATCATCATCTATACCCTTGAACTCTTTGACAGCCACAAGGAGATTGACGGCATAGTCGTAGCCTGTCTCGAAGCCTGGATTCCTTATCTCAAGGAGCTGGTGCAGGATTACAGGCTCCGCAAGGTCATTGACATAGTCCCCGGCGGAGAGACGGGACAGGATTCCATCTACAACGGACTGAGAAGTGCGGCTTCCCATTGCCCTGAAGACAGCGTTGTCCTGATTCACGACGGGGTAAGGCCGCTGATAGATGCCAAGACTATATCTGACAACATACGCTCGGTCAAAGAGCACGGAAGTGCAATCACCTGCATTCCTGCCAGCGAGACCTTCGTCGTTTACGATGAAGAAGGCAGGATGAGAATCCCTTCCAGAAATAATTCCTTCATCGCCAGAGCCCCTCAGAGCTTTGTGCTCAAAGACATACTTTCAGCCCACGAGATGGCAAGGGCGGAAGGGAAGCACGATTACATCGACTCCTGCTCGATGATGAATCACTACGGCCACAAGCTCGAAATGGTCCCCGGCCCTGTCAAGAACATCAAGATTACCACTCCTGCCGACTTCTTCATTATGAAGACCATGCTGGAGATTCACGAGAACTACCAGATATTCGGTTTCAAGCTCTAGACCTATGCGCAGCATCACATTGGAAGAAGACATCAGGGCTGCCGCCTGCGCCATTGCCCAGGCCGGCAGTCTGGAAAACTGCACCGTACTGGTGACAGGGGCGTCCGGGCTTATCGGAAGCCTGATTGTCAGAGCCCTTGTCCTCGCTGAAAAAGAGGGTCTCACCCGGGGAGTGAAGGTTCTCGCCCTTGCAAGAAACAGAAAAAAACTCGAGGAAGCCGTCGGCCCTGAGGACAGCACGCTCACTTACCTGATACGGGACGTCAGCCAAGGGCTTGACCCCTGTCCGGAGACAGATTACATCTTCCACTGCGCCTCCCCTACCTCATCCTCCTACTTCTGCACAAATCCGGTCGAGACCATAGCTTCCATCTGCTCCGGCACCTCAGCCGTGCTCAGGCATTGCGCCGGGAACAGGAAACTCAAGAAGATGGTTTACCTCTCATCCTGCGAGGTATATGGCAAGGTAGAGGAAAGGATCAGGATCAGAGAGGACTATCAGGGCTACATAGATCCTCTCAGCGTCAGGAGTTCCTATTCCCTCGGAAAGAGGATGGCAGAATGCCTGTGCTGCTCGTATCATGCAGAATACGGAGTGCCGGTCGTCATAGCGAGGCTCACCCAGACCTTCGGAGCCGGCATCTCGGCCGAGGACGGAAGGGTCTTCGCCCAATTCGCCAGAAGTGTGGTGGAAGGCAGGGACATAATACTCCATACGGAAGGCAAGTCATCCAAATCCTACATATACACCACTGACGCCGTCAGCGCTCTCTTCACCCTCCTGTTCAAGGCTGAGCCCGGGCGAGCGTACAATGTGGCGAACGAAGACAGCTACTGCAGCATAAGGGAGATGGCTGAAATGCTGGCAAGTATGGGGGACAGGACAATAAAAGTCAAAAAAGAAGTCCCTTCAAGCAACATTTATCCCCCGGACACGCATCTTGATTTGGACTGCGCTCCGTTGAAGGAACTGGGGTGGAAACCGGCCCTGGGACTGGAGCAGATGTACAGACGTTTAATCAATTACCTATCGTCAGGAAATGAGAGAATTGAAGCTTGAGGAAATCCAAGGTATTCTTCTGGACATAATGACAGACATTGACAGCTTCTGCCGGGAGAACAATATCAGATACATCATCAGTTCAGGGACTTTGCTGGGAGCAGTGAGGCACAAGGGTTTCATTCCATGGGATGACGACGCAGACATGTTTATGCCGAGGGAAGATTTCGACAGGTTCGTAAAAATCTACAAAGGGCGGAAGTACCACCTCCTGTACAATACCAGGAATGAAAAAGAGTTCTTTGCAGCAGCCTACGCCAAAATCAGCGACCCGGGCACGGCGAACGCAGCCGAGAAGAAGTCAAAATGCAGATACGGAGTCAACGTGGACATCTTCCCTTTGGACAGCGTCCCCGAAGACCCAAAGCTCAGGCACAGCTATATGCACCAGGTGATGCGGCTCCACAACCGTCTCTACTTCAGGCAGAAGCGCTTCCTGGGCAGCAACTACATACGCACCATACCCGTTTTCCTGCATTCCGTGGACTGGTGGTGGAACAAGGTGGACAGCCTCGTCCACAAGGGCACATACAACGACAGCCCTCTCGTCGCCCACATAGTCGGCACCTGCAACTACCGCACCGTCTTTCCAAAGACCTGGCTCGACAATCTCAAGGACATAGAATTTGCCGGACGGAGTTTCAGAACGGTGGCAGACACCGACAGCTACCTCACCATGGTCTATGGGGACTATATGACACCTCCTGCCCTGAAGGACAGGAACGGGCACAGATACAGAATGTTCAAACTTGACTAGTATGCCGACAGTATCCGTCATAGTTCCGGTCTATAACACCTCCGAATTCCTCGAGCGCTGCTGCTCAAGCCTTAAGGCCCAGACTTTCGAAGACTGGGAGGCCATTTTCGTGGATGACGGGAGCAGGGACAAGAGTCCCGCAATGGTAGATGACTTTGCGAAAAGCGACTCCAGGATAAAAGTGGTCCACCAGGCCAACGGCGGTCTTTCAGCCGCCAGGAACAGCGGTCTGGAATGTGCCTGCGGGAAATACATAGCCTTCCTGGACAGCGACGACTTCCTCCATCCCCAGACCCTTGAGCTCAGTGTAGCCGCCGCAGAGAAGGACGGCTCAGACCTTGTCGCATTCACCTACGACAGAGCATATCGCACAAGGTATATGATACGTCATCTGCTGGGGCTGAAAGACCCCGTAAAGATAAAATTCAAGCACTTTGAGAATGTACAGTCCTTCGCGACCGACGACATTTTCGATTGGGTGACCGAATACAGCAGCGGGGACGTACCCGGAGGGAACAGGAAACTCGCCGTCAAGCACTGCCAGGTCTGGAGATGTCTTTACAGACACAGCGCAATCAAAGGAATAAAATTCATCAGGGGCATCAATTACGAAGACCTGCCGTGGTGGGGCGAGGTCTTGCTCCACATACGCAGGGCATCCATACTCAACCTCCCCCTCTATTTCTACTACCCCAACAGGCAAAGCTACATCCTGAGCGCCGGTCAGCAACACCGCATCGACAGCCTCAAAATTGCAATAGAAGCGGCAGAAAAGGCCTACCTCAGCGCCGGCCCCAAGCAGAAGGAATTGTGGGAAAAGAACTTCATGGTGCCGTTCAGAGCCAAACTGGAGAAGAAAATCAAGCGCTACGCCAAGGACTGAAGCCGCAGGGCATACACTGCACCCGCAAGCGCCCTATATATACTTCGCAGTAAAGGTATCCTGTTTTACCAGTTCCTCCGGCGTGCCTTCGAATACCACCTCGCCGCCCGCATTTCCGGCATCGGGTCCCAGGTCGATAACCCAGTCCGCCGCCCTTATCACGTCAGGGTTATGCTCCACCACTACCAGCGAATGGCCGGCAGCAAGCAGGGTGTCGAAAGCTTTCAGCAACTTCTCCACATCGTAGAAATGCAAACCGGTGGTAGGCTCGTCGAAGATGAACATTATCCTTTCGGACTTCTTCACGCTCAGTGAGAGGTAATATGCCAGTTTGATGCGCTGGCTCTCGCCTCCGGACAGCGTGGAACTGCTCTGGCCAAGCTTGATGTAGCCCAAGCCTACAGCCTGCAACTTCTCCAACTGCACCGCAATGGACTGCGCCAGTTCCTCCTTCCCCTCCGAGAAAAAGTCCACCGCCTCATCCACGCTCATATTCAGCAAATCGTCTATGTTCTTTTCCCTGTAGCGCACTTCCAGCACTTCAGGCTTGAAACGCTTTCCGCCGCAGGTCTCGCACACCATTTCCACATCTGCCATAAACTGCATCGGTATGCGCACCACGCCCTCTCCCTGGCACTCCGGACAGCGTCCTCCCTCCTTGTTGAAGGAGAAGTAATTCGGCCCGAAGCCGTTGATCTTCGCATATTGCTGGGCTGCAAGCAGTTTGCGTATGTCGTCGTAAATGTTGAGATAGGTCACCGCATTCGAGCGTGAACTGCGCCCTATCGGGTTCTGGTCAACGTACTCCACTCGCGTGATGCGGTCCAGATTGCCGTCCAGGGCACGGAAGAGTCCGGGACTGTCGCCGGAATCATTGAGACGCCGGTTCAGCGCAGGGTAGAGTATATCTCCCACCAGGGAAGACTTTCCCGAACCGGACACACCTGTAACCACGGTCAGCACGCCCAGCGGGAAGCGCACATCTATGTCCTTGAGATTGTGCTCCATGGCACCCTTGACGCTGATGGAGTACTGCCAACTGCGCTTGAGTCGGGTGTAGCGGCTGCGGCGTCCGTAGAGATAATCCAGCGTAAGCGATACTCCGGCCTCAGGCAGGCTGCCGCTCCCGGCGAGGCAGGCGTTGTACACGACTTCACCCCCGGCAGCACCGGCACCGGGTCCCATATCTATGAGCAGGTCAGCCGCACGCATGATATCCTCATCGTGCTCCACCACTATCACCGTGTTGCCAAGGTCGCGCAGGCGTTTGAGCACGGCGATGAGTCTGGCGGTATCCCTGGGATGCAGACCTATGCTCGGCTCATCCAGTATGTACATCGAGCCCACTAGACTTGATCCCAGCGAGGTCACGAGATTGATTCTCTGGCTCTCTCCGCCGGAAAGGGTATTGCAGGCGCGATTGAGCGTGAGATACGAGAGCCCCACATCCTTGATGCATTGCAGGCGCGAAATTGTCTCCGAAAGAGGTTCAGCAACAACAGCGCGCTCGGTATCAGTGATTTGCATCGTCTTGAAGAAGTCCAGAGCATCGTCGATGTTCATCTGAAGCAGCTCATCTATGGTACGGCCGCAGACACGCACCCATAGCGCTTCCTTGCGCAGACGGCTGCCCCCGCACTCGGGACAGGTGGCACGTCCGCAGAAGCGGGACATCATATACTTGAACTGAATCTTGTATTTCTGGCTGTCCACCCACTCGAAGAACTCATCCAGACCGACGAAGCTGTTCTCCAGGTCATCATTGGAGCGCTGTTTCCATATTATCCTTCGCTGCTCGTCGCTCAGTTTGCAGTAAGGCTCGAAAATGGGAATCCCGAAGCGGGACGCAACCTTGATGAGCTGGTCCTTGAACCATCCCATCTTATCCCCTCTCCAGCAGGCGATTGCCCCGTCATAAATGCTCTTTGTCTTGTCGGGAACGACAAGGTCCTCGCTCACGCCTATGATTTTTCCAAGTCCGCCGCAGTGAGGGCAGGCACCAAGCGGAGAGTTGAAACTGAAAAGATATTCATCCGGCTTGCGGAACACTATGCCGTCACGCTCGAAGCGGTTACAGAAAGACTTCAAAATCCCCTGGTCATCAGCCACATACACATATCCCGATCCACGGTTGAAGGCATCCGCGACTGAAGAGAGCAGACGCGTACGCGTGTCGGGATCGAAACTCCCGCTGCAACGGACCCTGTCCAGAAGCAGGTACAGAGTTTCCGGATAGTCTCCGTCCATTCGGAGCACATCGTCGATCTTGAGCACCCTTCCGGGAGAATAAGTCCTGTTGTATCCCTCCTCCTTCAGGGAGAGAAGCAGCTCCACCTTATCCTCACGCTGCTCCCAGCCAAGTCCGGCGAGCACATAGCACACCCCATCCTTACGGCTTTCCAGGAAAGCGAGTACATCCTGGACGCTGTCGCATCGCACCTCCTCTCCCGATACCGGAGAATAGGTCCGGCCTATCCTGGCAAAGATGAGGCGTATGAAATCATATATCTCCGTGGTGGTAGCCACTGTGGAACGCGGATTGCGCGTGCTCACCTTCTGCTCGATGGCAATGGCGGGAGGTATGCCTTCTATGGAATCCACGTCCGGCTTGCTCATCCTGCCCAGAAACTGGCGGGCATAAGACGAAAGGCTCTCGGAAAAACGCCTCTGGCCCTCGGCATATAAAGTGTCGAAGACCAGAGATGATTTGCCGGAACCGGAAACACCCGTGACAACCACGAGTCTGTTTCTCGGAATGTCGAGGCTAAGGTTCTTAAGATTGTTGACCCTCGCTCCCCTTATTGAAATTTTTCCTTTCACTTTTGAATTTGACTATCCAGTCCTTGCCCCAAAGCACCCACACTGCGCAAAGGCAGAATCCGAGGAATACGCAAACCACCAGAGTCATCATCTTTGAAGGCTTGCTTGCCTTGATAGGAAGCACAGGAGGTTCCATAATCACGCAGACCGGAGTTTCCTGCTGCACCTTGGCCCGTGCCATCTGAAGCTGTTGAGTGCAGGAGTTGTAGAGCTGGAAGGCGAGCTGCATTTCGTTCTGCAGTCTCTCCTGCTCGGTCTTCACCCTCTGGAGCACAACGCCCTGGTTGGCATCCACGTAACTTGCATACTTCTGCTGAGCCTTGTAGTAATCCGCCTTCGCCTCATCATAGAGCTGGAGATAGTAATCCATATCCTTGCGGGCCTTTTCGGTACGGTATGCGGTCACATAGTTCTGAATCTTCTCGATTACCGCATCGGACACGGCCTTTGACACGTACGGGTTCTGGCTGGTGACGGAAATGGAGATCACCTGGGTCTTTTTGTCCACGCTAACCATCACTGATTCACGTATGGCCTTGGCAATATTCGTCTGCTCCGGGGTAAGGGCGTTAGGATTGATGTCAGCATAGCCTTCCACAGGCTCCACCTTCTCCCTGAACAGGCCCATAAACCAGCTCAGAGCCTTGAAAGGTGCAGCCATCACAGCGCTCCACCAAGGGGCACGGGTATAATCCTTGAGATAGGTGTAAAGGTCCGTGCTGACCACTTCCTTCTTCTTGGTCTTGAACTCCACAGGCGTAGAGAAGAGCTCGATCACGAAAGGAGTCGAGGACACGATCTCAGGATAGAGATCCGGGTACACGGCATCGTTGGTGGTCATATTGCTGATGTTCGCGCCCATCATCGAAGCAATGGAAGCCACGGAGCTGTTGGTCTTCGTGACGATTTCCGGCGCAAGCTTGGAGTCGATGGTGTAGGACTTAGGTATGCTGAAAGCAACCACTATTCCCACAACCGCAGCAATGCCGCACCATATCAGAAGCTTTTTCCAATTGGCGAGGAGCTTCATTATCAGCTCCATTATGTCTATTTCATCATACTCTTCCTCCATTGCCACAGGAGCGGATGGAGCAACATTCTGATTCTCAGTATATTTCTGTTCTGCCATATCAAGTCGGTATTAGAAGAGACGTATAAGCATAGCCACTACGGAGGTGAGCGAGGAAGCCACACTTGCCGTAGCCAGCACATCGGAAGTGGTAAGCGGCCTCTTCTCAGGCTTGGTAGGCACGACTATGGTACAGCCTGGCTCCACTTTCGCATTGTTCAGCCTGTTCACGGCCGCCTTTCCGTTCTGATAGATGACATAGACCTTCGATCTTCTTGCATTTTCCGTAAAACCGCCGGCATCATTGATATAGTAGGCCACGGTTCTGCCCGGCTTATAAACCACAGAGTTCGGAGACATCACCTCTCCCGTAATCTGCACGGTATTCACAAACTCAGGCACCACAATCCTGTCATCCTCCTGGAGCACCAGGTCAGCGTCCGTACCCTTGTGTGCAAGTACCTCGTTGAGGTCAACCGCAATATTGTAGTAGTCCTTCACCTCAACCTTGATGGTGTCGCGCTCGTTCTCGAACTTATCCAGGGACTCTGAAAGTATCTTCTTGTCATCGTCAGACTTCCTCTGACGCACAATCATAACTCCCTTAGGATTGGCCATAGCTGTGATTCCGCCAGCACGCTCAATCACATCAGAGAGCCTTTCTTTCTCATTTACAATCACATACTGTCCCGGGAACACCACGCACCCGTCCACGGTAATGAACTTCTGCGGTCTGAATCCCGGACTGCGGCGCACTGACACCACATCGTAAGGCTGGAGCACGAAACTGTCAGCGCCCTGAATGGCCAGGCCCTCGCTGATAGGGAAGGAATATGCCAGTCCGAGGGTATCGGAGTATGTAAGGCTGTTAGGGTCATAAATTCTCCTGGCGATGTCCACTTTCGCGGTAGAAGCGCCATCCTGGAGACCGCCTGCCTTCAGAATGAGGTCCTCGAGCGTAGTGCCTTCGGCGAAATCGAAGGTGCCCGGGTTGGACACCAGTCCGTTTATGGTCAGGGTTCCCCTGCTCTGGAGTTCGTGAATGCCGGAAACCGTGAGCACGTCATTCTTGCGGAGCAGCACATCATCGCATACGCCGTCAAATATTGCCCTGAGATTCACTGGAACAGTCTCCAGACTGAGGTCAGGAAGCTCTCTGAGCAACACGGCCCTTTCCAGGAATGCGTCCTCCGTAAAGCCGCCAGCCACCTCTACGAGCTGGCGTACGGTAGCGATGCCACCTCCGAGCTGATACTCTCCCGGACGGAAGACGAAGCCCTGAACCTCCACCCTGTTGGCATAACGCTCAAGATTGGATCCCACGGTCACCTCATCGCCGTCATTGAGCACGCAGCTCGCGAACTTGTCGCTCGACACCGTGATGAGTTCCTTCTCGAAACCGGTATTGCGCACGATGTTCACGTCCTTGCGGTACGCGTTGCTTGCAAAACCTCCGGCGTATTCCACGAGTTTCTCGAGACTTTCGCCGCCCTTGAGCTCGTAGGTCATAGGCCTCTTCACGCCTCCGGAAATCTTGACCAGCTCGCTGTACGGCGGCACGACAACCACGTCACCCTCCTTGAGGGCGATGTCAATGTTCGCGTTGCCGGAGAAGAGGTATTCGTAAATATCCACGTCCGCTACCGTCTTACCTGCGCGTACGACCTTCACGGAACGGAGGCTACCGTTGTCCTCAATGCCGCCGGCGCGGTAGAGAGCATGGAACACGGTGGTGAACGGGGACAGGCGGTAGGTGCCCGGAGTGTTCACCATACCCATAACGTTGACCTGTATGGTGCGTATCTTGCCCAGACTCACGCTGACGTTTGAATTTGCGCCTGAAGTGATGCCTGCGTACTTGGCTGCCAGCTTGGACCTGATGAGTTTCGTTGCCTCGGCAATGGTCTTGCCGCTGAGCTGTATCGGGCCCACCTGCGATATGCTTATACGGCCTTCAGGACTGATGGTCTGAACTATCGTAGCCTCGTTCATGCCCCAAACCTCGATGATGAGTTCATCGCCGGGACCAAGCACATAGTTGGTCGGGGTGGCCTGGTTCTCGTTCGGCTCGAAAGTCACGTTGGACCTTGCCCCGAAGATGTCGTGGCCGAAGATGAAATTATTGTCTATGACAGACTGAAGCACATTGTTGAGGTCGACATTCTGATCAATTCCGGATGCTGCATTCTGGTCAATGCCCAATGCCGCATTCTGGTCAATGCCCTGGCCCATGTTCAAGACAGACATTTGTGTATCCTGCTCACTTCTGCTATCTCTTCTGCCGTACTGTCCGGAGGAGGACAGGCCTGCAGCTGAAGAACTGTCCGGATTCAGCTGCCCCTCATACTGGGCCTTGATTCTCTCGGCCTGAGCCTCGGTCACTCCCTTGGCAAGCAATTCCTTGCCGATCTGGGTCTGGCTTTTGCCCTCGGCTGCCGCATTCTTCACATATTGCACGACCTGCTCATCAGTCATCTGTGCCCCCAGCGGGGAAGCAAATGCCAAAATGGCCGCTGCAATGATTAAAAGTTTCTTCATCGTCCTATCTGTTTTTGTTTATAAGCGTGTTTGTTTGCTGTTTGTTGTTTTTTTTGCGCTTCTTGTATGTTGCTTACAGCTAGCTGTTTTTACATGCCGCTTGTCGCTTGTTGCTTGCCGCGCGCACAACATACCGATTTAACATACAAATATAGTTAATTATTGCGTTTATTGCAAAAGTATAAGGGCTTCGGCTCAGGCTTCGTGTCAGGCGCCGCCCCAAATCCCCTTCCCTGACACGGCAGAAATAAAAATTTTTCAAAAAAGTTTGCAGAATCAAATTTTATGCTTACCTTTGCATCCGCTTCCGATAGAAAGCAACCAAGTTTGGTGCGGTAGTTCAGCTTGGTTAGAACGCCGGCCTGTCACGCCGGAGGTCGAGGGTTCGAGCCCCTTCCGCACCGCCAAACGCCTCTCACGATTGTGAGGGGCGTTTTTAGTATGTTCGGGATTGGAATAATGCCTTTTTTGTTGGCGTGGTGGACATTCTGTTCGAAGCCCGCTCCGGCAATCCGAGACAGGCATCATTTGAGCATATCTTCCCGGATGCAAGCCTATCTGGTCTTGGAACCGCGGTACCAGGTGTTGAACGCATCCTCGGCGTAGCCATTGTCCAGCACGCGGAAGGTGGAAGGCATTGCATCCTTCAGCACCTTGCTACCGTAGTACACGTTGAACGAGTCCTTCGCGTAACCCCAGCCGAGCACCTTGAACGTCGATGCCATAGCATCCCGCAGCTCCTTGCCGCAGTAGAACACGCTGAACGAGTCCTTGCCGTAACCGTACCCCAGGCCCCTGAAAGAACTTGCGCTGGCGCCGGAAACCTTACGCCCGTTGTACAGCACGTCGTGCGTAGTCACGCGATACCCGCTCTCATCCGGACGTCCGCTGCCGGGACGGTCGCCGTACCCCGGGGCTCCACTGCCCGGTCGGTCGCCGTACCCCGGACCACCATTTCCCGGACGGTTGCCGTTTCCCGGACCCGTATGCGGGTTGCCGGGTATATAATCAGGCTCGTATCGCTTGCTCACCCTGAAGCTTGACGGGTCAACGTAAGGAAGCACGCGACCATACATATACACGTGATACCGGTCCTTGCCGTAGCCGTACCCCAGATCACGGAACGAGCGCGCATCGGCACCATAAAGCTCATTATTCTCAAAATAGACGCGGCCATACCTTATCGCATACGAATCGCGACTCTGCGCCGCTGCAGACCAAGCACCTGCCATCATAAACACGGTGCACAGGAAAAGAATAGTCATTTTGGTCTTCATAACAAATCAATTTTAATGGTTCGCTATCCTCAGCGGCAAAAACCGTACCGTCAGGCTGCAGGGGTTGCCACGAAGGGGTTTTCGGTAGTGGGCACGGCGCTTTCGTCCACAAAACAGTGGGTTCTTGTGGATGAAATTGTGATTTTGGTAAGTTTGTCCTTTCCGGATTTAGGTTGACTCGGATTTGTGTCTATCCCTAAAAAAGTTGGTTATCCCAAAGACGAAATTTCTTCTGCGGACAAGCCGGAGCACTTCACGACAACACCCACAGGGATGCCCTCTGCGAGCATCTTTCTTGCCATCTCCTGCCTCTCCTTCTCACGACCCTTTTCCAGACCCTCAGCCAGTCCGGCCTCGCGACCTTCTGCAATGCCCGCCTCAAGGCCGTTCTTGTAGCTGGCGGCCATCTGTCCTTGAAATCTTCTTTCGTCGTACATATCCTGTTCGTATTGTGCCCTCTTCTTTTCATCGAATGCCGCAATCTCACAAGCCCGGAAGAAGCGCTGCCAGAAACTGTCCTTGTTCCAATTCTCATCGTCCTCCATCTCGCCTATGTTCTTGAACAGGTACAACAACTTGTCCAGCGCCGTCTCGCACTCCTTCTCGCTCTTGTTGAAGCGCTTCAACTCCGCGAAGATAATGAAAATTGTTTCATCCTGCAATT
>SFJB01000145.1 GCA_004555145.1 Bacteroidales bacterium
GCCTCCGCCCCCTTAACGAAGGCTTCCTTGTTCAGCTCCACGAACTTCGGCTTCACGTTATCCTCGATAACCTTCAGCCATTCCTCCCTGCTAAAAGGCAGGTCCCCTGAGGCTGCACCCAGCAGCACCACGTTAACCGCCTTGCTTGAGCCTGCCTCCTCGGCGATGGCCAGGGCGTCCAGTTCCACCAGCTTGCCTGCTGCGGCTGCGATAATCTCGTCGGCTCTCTCAGGATATTCCGCCTGTCCCAGGGTAACCGGCATCGGCATGATGTTCTGGCGGTTCACGTACATTGCGCCACCCTCTGCCAGATACGGCAGCCATCTGTATGCCTCCAGTCTCTCAAAGGCGATAATAATATCCGCCTCTCCCTTCTCGATTATCGGTGAGCAGACCTTGCTGTCGCTTATTTTAACGTGGGTTACCACGTCGCCGCCTCTCTGGCTCATTCCGTGAACCTCCGAAAGCTTCACGTCGTAGCCCTTGGCCAGGGCCAGATTTCCCAGCAGTACGCTTGCCAGCAGAGTTCCCTGTCCGCCGACTCCCACAATTAGAATGTTCTTTTTCATCTATCTGCCCTCCTTTAATGATTTGATTGCATCAAACGGGCATACCCGGGTGCATAATCCGCAGCCCACGCAGCTTGTTGTTACTATATAAGGTCTGCCGTCCTTCATCTCGATTGCCGGACAGCCCACCTTCATGCACTGTCTGCAGTTTTTGCAGTTGTCTGTGATAACGTTAGGCGTACCCTCCTGCTTCGTAATCATGACGCACGGACGCCTTGTGATGATAACCGACAGCTCGTCTCTGTCCGTCTCTCTCTTGATAACCGCTTCAAGGTCCTTAACCTCGAATGGGTCGATAACTGTCACGTTCTTCACTCCCAGAGCCTTAACCAGTTCCTCGAAGTTCACTGCAGGAGCCATCTCTCCCTTAGCGTTCTTGCCTGAGCCCGGATTCTGCTGGTGTCCCGTCATTCCCGTGATTCTGTTGTCCAGTATGATTACCGTTCCCTTGGCCTCGTTGTAAACCATGTTCAGAAGGCCGGTAATGCCTGAATGGAGGAATGTGGAGTCCCCCAGAACTGCCACCAGGTTCTTGCTGTCTCCCGTTGCCTTCTCAAATCCGTGCTCCATGCCTATGGAACCGCCCATGCAAAGGCAGGTATCTATGGCGTTTGTCGGTGCCAGTGCCGCCAGGGTGTAGCATCCAATGTCTCCCATGACTGTTGTCTTCAGCTTGCTGAGAACATAGAACAGTCCCTTGTGGGGACAGCCTGCGCAGAGGAGCGGCGGTCTGCCCGGTGCAGGGGCCACCTCTTCCTTAAGCGCTGTTTCAGGAATCGGTTTTCCCATGGCCTTTCTTATCATGTTCACGCTGTATTCTCCCTGGATGGTGAACAGCTCCTTGCCTCCGTGAACTGCGATTCCCGCAGCCCTTATCTGCTCCTCGAAGAACGGATTTCCTTCTTCGATTACATACAGCTTCTTTACCTTTGATGCGAAATCCGCAATGTCCTTCAGAGGCATAGGATTGATCAGTCCCATTTTGAAAACGCTTGCCTCAGGCAGTGCTTCCTTCACATACTGGTAGCATATTCCGCTTGTTACGATTCCTATTTCAGGGTCGTTCATTTCAACCCGGTTAAGCGGCTGTCCTCCTGCCATGAGCTGTGAAGCGTCCTCGGCGATTCTGTTCAGGCGCTTCTCCTGCTCCACATGGAGTCTTCTGGCCATTGCCGGCATTGATACGTACTTCTGGAAGTTCTTCTCGTAGGGGATTACTTCCCTCTCTATTCTGTCCTCTTCCTCTACTATTCCTCTGGAGTGGGATATTCTGGTGTTTGATTTCATGAGAATGAGTGTGTCGTACTTCTCGCTCATGTCATAGGCCAGCTTCATGAAGTCCTTGCACTCCTGTGGATCTGCAGGCTCCAATACAGGTACTCCCGCAGCTCTGCCGTGATATCTTGAATCCTGTTCGTTCTGGCTTGAGTGGCAGCCGTTGTCGTCTGCAACCAGAACAACAAAGCCTCCGTTTACTCCGTTGTATGCTGCTGTGAAAAACGGGTCAGCAGCAACGTTCAGTCCTACGTGCTTCATGCAGCTGAGGGCTCTGGCTCCTCCAACGGAAGCTCCGAAGGCCACCTCAACTCCAACCTTCTCGTTAGGTGCCCATTCCACATGTATTTCATCTCCGCACTTTGACAGGGTTTCCGTTACCTCTGTGCTGGGTGTTCCGGGATATGAGCTTGCCACTCTGACACCTGCCTCCCAGGCGCCCCGTGCGAAAGCTTCATTTCCAAGCATTATTTTCCTGGCCATTTGTTTCTCCTTCCATCTGTGTGTATGTATTTTCACGCTTATGTGTTTAGTCCCCTCTCTTATTCTATGCGGGGCGTATTTCCACTATTTCTTCTTTCTCTATTGCCTCTCTGATAAGGCCTTCGCAGTCCAGCTTCGACTCGCTTGCCAGTATCCGCTCAAGCTTCGGCTTCGTTGCCGGATGCTTCGGCAGGAATACCGTGCAGCAGTCCTCGTAGGGCTCGATGGATTTGTCGTAGGTTCCTATTTCCTTGGCAAGATCCATTATGTCTGTCTTGTCAAGTCCTATGAGAGGTCTCATCACCGGCATCTTCACCGATGCGTCTGTTACAACCAGTGCCTCTGCCGTCTGGCTTGCAACCTGCCCCAGGTTTTCCCCTGTAATCAGCATGTTGCATCCGTTTCCTGCAGCCAGCTCCTCTGCTATTCGCATCATGAATCTTCTCACCAGTATTGTTGTCTCCTCCTCGGGACAGTTCTGCACGATCTGCTCCTGTATCGGCAGCAGGTTTATCACGTGCATTCTGAATCTGCCGCAGTAGGTTGCCACAAGGGCTGCCAGCTCCTCCACCTTCTCCCTGGCTCTCTGGCTTGTGTAAGGGAATGAATGGAAG
>SFJB01000146.1 GCA_004555145.1 Bacteroidales bacterium
CGTCGTGGCGGGCAGTAAGCGCATCGATAGTTGATACGATTCCCTGGTAGCCGAAGTTGAAAAGGAAGGCATCCTCCTTCTTCTCGAAGTCTGCGAACATCCTCTCGAGCTTCTCGTGGAGACGGGTGTGTCCAGTCATCATACGGGCTCCCATAGGATAAGCCAGACCATACTGTGCAGCACCTTCCGCATCAGCCTTGCGCACTTCAGGATGATTGGCAAGGCCAAGATAGTTGTTGAGGCTCCAATTGAGCACTTCCTTGCCGTTGAACATCATATGAGGGCCGAGTTCACCCTCGAGGCGCGGATACATATAGTAACCGAACGCCTTCTCGAAATATTGGCCTATCGGGCCACCGGAATCCTTATGGATCCTGTCAAATATGTCAACCATATATAAGAGTTAGTTTTTTATGCGTCAATTTTGGCGTAGTGTGCGTTCTCCTCGATGAATTGGCGACGAGGAGGGACATCGTCACCCATAAGCATGGAGAAAGTCCTCTCAGCCTGGGCAGCATTGTCGATGGTAATCTTCCTGAGACGGCGCTTAGCAGGGTTCATCGTAGTCTCCCAGAGCTGCTGGTCCGACATCTCACCGAGACCTTTGTATCTCTGGACGGTATAGCCCTTGTCGGAGCCCTTGCCAAGGGCCAGGGCCGCCTCCTCGCGCTGCTGTTCGGTCCAGCAGTATATTTCCTCCTTTCCCTTCTTTACGAGGTAAAGCGGCGGGGTTGCAAGATATACGTAGCCGTTCTTGATCAGGTCGAACATATAGCGGAAGAAGAAGGTAAGTATGAGGCAGGCAATATGTGAACCGTCCACATCGGCATCGGTCATAATGACAATCTTGTGGTAGCGGAGCTTGCTAAGGTCCATATGCTTCTCTCCGGTTTCATCCTCCTGGGCCACGGTAACGCCGAGGGCGGTGTAGATGTTGCGGATTTCCTCAGAATCGAAGGCCCTGTCGCCCGAAGCCTTCTCCACGTTGAGGATCTTGCCTCGGAGCGGGAGTATTGCCTGGGTATTGCGGTCACGGCCCTGCTTGGCAGTACCGCCTGCGGAGTCACCCTCCACGAGGAAGAGCTCGCAGTTTTCAGGGTTGCGGTCAGAACAGTCCGCAAGCTTGCCCGGCATTCCGCCGCCGCTCAGGAAACCCTTGCGCTGCACCATCTCGCGGGCCTTTCTTGCAGCATTTCTTGCAGTAGCGGCGAGAACTATCTTCTCGATAATGAGCTTCGCCTCCTTAGGGTGCTCCTCGAGATAGGTCTCCATTGCGGCTGAGGTGGCCTGGGATACGGCAGAAGTGACTTCCGTATTGCCCAGCTTGGTCTTGGTCTGTCCCTCGAACTGCGGCTCGGCTACCTTCACGGAAATCACGGCGGTAAGACCCTCCCTGAAATCCTCAGGCGCGAGATCGCCCTTGAACTTGTCCAGGAGCTTGTTCTTCTCCGCATACTGCTTCAGGGAACGGCTGAGACCCATCTTGAAGCCCTGAAGGTGGGTTCCGCCTTCTATTGTGTTGATATTGTTGACGTAGGAATAAATCTTTTCCCTATAGCCATTGTTGTACTGGAGGGCAATGTCTATAGGAATAATCTTGTCCGAATTGACGCAGATAGGATCCGGGATAAGCGTCTGGGCATCGGCATCAAGGTAATTGATGAACTCGCTCAGGCCCTTGTCGGAGTAGAAGACCTCGGAACGGTAAACCTGCCTGCCTGTCGCCTTGGACTCACCTGTTGCAGGATCCTCAGCCATCTCATCCACGAGCTCCCTCTTGTCGGTGAGCACTATTCTGATGCCCTTGTTGAGGAAGGCGAGCTCGCGAAGGCGTGCCGCCAGAGTGTCATATTTGTAAACCGTGGTCTGGGTAAAGATTTCAGCATCGGGATGGAAGGTGATGGTGGTGCCGGTATCGTCGCACTCCCCCGTCACCTCGACAGGTCCTAAAGGCTTGCCCTTGGAATAGTGCTGCACGAAGATCTTTCCCTCCCTGTGGATTTCGGCAGTAAGGCTGTCAGAAAGCGCATTCACGCAGGATACGCCTACGCCGTGCAGACCGCCGGAAACCTTGTAGTTGGATTTGCTGAACTTGCCACCGGCATGGAGCACTGTGAGCACGACTTCGAGGGCACTGCGGTGCTCCTTTTCGTGCATACCGGTAGGAATGCCTCGGCCGTTGTCCTTGACTGAGATGGAATTGCCTTCGAGAATCTGGACGTCGATATTGTCGCAGAACCCGCCCATAGCCTCGTCTATACTGTTGTCCACCACCTCATATACGAGATGGTGAAGACCCCTTTCGGAAATGTCGCCTATATACATGGACGGGCGCTTGCGCACCGCCTCCAGACCTTCAAGTACCTGTATACTGTTCGCGGAATACTGCTCTTCCGCCTGTTTCATCTCTTCTTTCTCAATCATCTTATTTCATCAAATAAAAAATCTTACAAATATACGAAATAATTTCGACATTACGAGGACTGTGAATCCGGGCGTATCACTTGACACTCAAAGTAAATCCCAAAGTGACATACGGCCCCTTTTCGATGAGCCCAGGATGACGCTGTACCTCTCCGCAAAGCAGATTGCCCAGATGCGCCCAGGCGCTCCACCCGTGCTTGAAGGAATAGTTGCCGAAAAGCCCGAGGTCGACGAAGTAAGGGACGTCAGCAAACTGTCCGTCAACGCATCTGCGCCGGCCGGAAGCATTGAGATTGAGTCCGGCATCAAGCCTGTTGCGATAGCTGTATCGGAAATTGAAATCGGCCGTGAACGCCACAGGCAGGTATGCACCGGCAGTGCTATTGAGCAACTCCACGTGCTGATACCTCAAGTTCGCATCGGAGCGGAAATGCTCTGATTTCCAATCAAGTCCAA
>SFJB01000147.1 GCA_004555145.1 Bacteroidales bacterium
GCCGCTTTTGAAATCACTCGCATGATTCCACCTCCGTTTTCTTTGCGCCGCTCTTGAAGGCCGAGGAGCCGGAGAGGTTGCGAAGCAGGATTTTACGTTCAGTCTTGTAGTCGTCACCGATGAAGCCCAGCCTCAAAAGGAAGCAGCGGAATGCGTACTTGTCGTTGTCGACCGGCTTTTCCTTGGCGGTGATCCGCTTCTGGTTTAGTGCCATCTTACACAAGGCTGCGATGAAATGCGAGTAGGCTTTGATCTCTTCGGGAGAGGGCAGCTCCTTGAACCACGGGAAGGCGATGCGGTCGTCCTTGAGTTCAATGCGGATGTCCTCGATACCAAGGGCCTTCTTGATCAGTTCTCCTTTGGCATCCAGCAGCTTGGTGAGGTTTCCAACCGAGACCTTTTCGAGCGGGATCTCAATCGTCAGGCCAGTTTCTTCGGCTTCGGCCTCGTCTTTGACCGGGTCGAATCCGGCATCGGCAAGAGCGATGATGACCGCCTCAATGGTGTCCTGATCCGTGCGCTCGTCCCAGACCATCGTGCCGTCTTTCTCAACGGTGATGTTGCTGATGACGAAGGCGCAGGTGGGCATGAATTTGTAGACGGCCTTCATGCCGACCACCTTGGAGATGATGCCGACCAGTTCTTTGCGGTCCTGCCCGGTGACGTTGTAGTGTAGTGCTTTCATGGGGTTACCTCCTTGTTTTTTGGTACTGTATATATCACTCTAAAGCCACAGAATAGCAAGTCATTTAAGCGAAATATATGTACCGATTATCGTAGAAAAACAGGAGCCTCAATTGTCTACATTAGCTACTTCGTCGAAGCGGAAAGTCACGCCGTCACGCTGCACCGTCACACCATCCGAGGAGCCGACTTGTTCGATGTATCGCTTCACAATGACGTCGCAGAACTTCTCGTCCAGTTCCACGGTATAGCAGATGCGATCCGACTGCTCACAGGCAATCAGTGTGCTGCCGGAACCGCCGAAGGGGTCCAGAACCACAGCGTTGCTCATGGATGAGTTCATGATCGGATATGCCAAAAGCGCAATCGGCTTCATGGTCGGGTGATCGCCGTTCTTCTTGGGCTTGTCGAACTCCCAGATGGTGGTTTCCTTGCGGCCCGTGTACCACTGGTGTTTGCCGTTTTTCTTCCATCCATAGAGCACCGGCTCATGCTGCCACTGGTATGGAGAGCGTCCGAGCACCAGAGACTGCTTTTTCCAGATGCAGCAGCCGGAGAGGTAGAAGCCTGCATCGGCAAAAGCCCTGCGGAAGTTCAGACCTTCGGTGTCCGCATGGAACACATAGATGGAAGCATCGCCGGTCATGACGGCCTCCATATTGGTGAAAGCGTCGAGCAGGAACTGATAGAATGCGTCGTTTGCCATGTTGTCGTTCTTAATCTTCCCAGCAGAGCCTTCATAGTTCACATTGTACGGCGGGTCCGTGATCACGAGGTTGGCCTTGACGTTGCCCATCAGAGCATCGTAGGTTTCCTTCTTTGTGGAATCGCCGCAAACCAGACGGTGTCGACCGAGCGTCCAAATGTCGCCAGCCTTGGTGAAGGTGGGCTTTTTCAGCTCCTCATCCACATCGAAATTATCGTCGTGAATGCCGTCCTTCAAGCTGCCCTTGAAAAGGTCGTCAATCTCGGCAGGGTCAAAACCGGTGAGGGAAACATCAAAGTCCTCGCCCTGCAGGTCAGCGATCAGCAGTGCCAGCTTGTCCTTGTCCCAATCACCGCTGATCTTGTTCAGGGCGATGTTGAGAGCCTTCTCCTTGGCTTCGTCCATTTCAACGACCACACAGTCAACCTCTGTGATGCCAAGGTCGATGAGGACCTTGAGCCTCTGGTGCACACCGACAACACGACCGGTCGTCTTATTCCAGATGACCGGTTCGACATAACCGAACTCCTCGATGGAGCGTTTCAGTTTTTCATATTCCTCGTCACCGGGCTTCAGGTCCTTGCGAGGGTTGTATTCGGCAGGAAGCAGCTCTACCGTTTTCTTTTTCTCAATCAGCATATAAGACCCCACTCAGCGAACCTCTCGAAACCGCCGATGCGGTCGATGAAGGCCCTTGCTGTTTCTACGATTCTCTCGTATGGAATGCCGTTCACGGCATCGTCACCGATGGCGCAGACAAGCTCGACCGGCGCACCGGTTTCCTGCGCCTTGAGCCATGCGTAAATGTTGATGCTGACGTCGGCTTTGGAGAGGTCCTTGCCGTGCAGACCACCGCCGGTCACGGAGTCTCCCATATCGGAGCCGAGCTTCCGGTTAGTGGCACCGGAGTCAACGTCCGTGCCGCCGGTCCAGTCACCGAGAGGGTTGATCTCGGCATCCGGGAAGACTTCACGCAGATTGCTGGTCTTTGCGTTGCTCTGGCAGAGGATCAGACGGTTGCCGTCCAGAATGTATTTGCCATCGCTGCCGTAGGTTTCAAAGAGCTGCTTGGCGATGGCGGTGAGTTCTTTCTGCTCGTCAGTTACCGGGACGCCTTTGAAGATGCCGTTGTCGCCGCAGTGAATGCCGTCGATCTGGTTATCGGCCAGATGTTCGTCCTGAGAAACCTCACGGTAGTCCACCAGCAGGTTCCCGGCAATACGGGAAACAGCAGCCGCCACCTCATCAGGAGAGAGGGCCACCGAGGTTTCGGTAATAATATGGCAGATGCCGTGGCCGATCAGGACCTCGACGGCGATCTTCGGATTATTTTCTTTTTGATACGCAAGGTCGACAAGAGCACCGGCGATGCGGTCGGCCACCTTGTCGGGATGCGCCGGGTTTACTTTTTCAAACATATCAGTTTCCTTTCCGAGCGGTGAGCAGCCGCTCCATCAAATCATCTTGTGGATTTCTGCCGCCGTACTC
>SFJB01000027.1 GCA_004555145.1 Bacteroidales bacterium
AACTATGAAACTCATATCGATTCGGAGAAACTGTACGATTCGCGTATGGTGGAAATCGAGGAGAGTAAAGAAATGATGGAAACGCTCCGACTTTATGATGCATTGTTTGCGGTTAACCATTTTTTGACCAACGTTCATGCTTGTCTCCGGAACACATTGGTTGGGAAATATCGAAGAGGTGAGATAACAGAAGAGTAAACAATATACTCATCTCCATACACCTGTTTTTGGGATAGAAAAAGCCGTTTTTATCGCACTATTTGATACACTAGAAACGAAAAATCCCTCACAGAAAGCTCTGTAAGGGATTTTTGCGGAGAGGACGAGATTCGAACTCGTGGTACGGTTTAACCCGTACGTCGGTTTAGCAAACCGGTGGTTTCAGCCACTCACCCACCTCTCCATTGGCCTCCCTCCGGGATATCCCGGGATGGGAGGACAAAGTTACAACAATTTATTCGTTTTGCAAGCGATTGAGCGAAAAAATGAACAAATCCGCAGGGGTGTCCGGAATGAAGCGCCTACCTGGATATCCTGGCTCCGCTGAGGATGTCGAAAATCTTGTTGCTCACGTCGCTGTTCTCCTGCACGCCCTGGAAGAGATAAGACTTCGGGCCGTAGGCAAAGAGAGGCACCATCATCGGGGTATGTCCCTTGGAAGTGAAGGTACCCATCACAAAGCCGTCGTCAGGAATGCCGTAATTCATAACGGTGCCGCCGGTCTCGTGGTCGGCGCTGATAATCACGAGGGTATGTCCGTCCTTTTCAGCAAAACGTATGGCTTCCTCTATGGCCTTGTCGAAATCGAGGGTTTCCCACACGACACCCTTGAGATTATTGCCGTGCTCTTCCTTGTCTATGCGTGCGCCTTCCACCATAAGGAAGAAGCCCTTTTTGGAACGGGCGGAAAGGAAATCGATGGCCATACGGGTGGTTTCCGGAAGATAGTCTCCCCTCTGGGCATTTACAGTCTCAGGAAGATAAATGAGTCTGTCCTGACCGGCCACTTCAGCAGGGTCGAAAACCACATCAAACTCTTCTTCAATGGCATTTCTTGTCTTGAGATCCAGTTTCTCGTAGGCCTTGCGCGTCCCGGCGGAGGCGAAACTCAATGCACAGTCGGTCAGGTCAGCCCAGATGGCATCGCTTGCACCGCGGGAAGATTGATGGGCAAAGAAGGCGGCAGGTGTGGCGCCGTGAAGGTCGTCAGTAGATACTACGCCGCTCACATATCCCAAAGGAGCAAGCTTTTCCGGAAGATTGGCCATCTTCTCCTGCTCGACAGTCATTCCCAGGTATCCGTTATTGGTCTTCTGACCACAGGCATAAGCACTTCCGGATGCTGCGGAATCGGTGGTGAAATCATCGGCCGACTGAGTGCGCACGTAGCCGCAGGTACGGAGGTTCGTCATAGTAAGAGCGCCTCCGTTGGCATAATGTGCAGCATTTACAGCACCCATGCCCATACCGTCCCCTATCATAAGGATGACATTCTTCACCTTGGTATCCTTTCCGTCAACTGAGAACGAAGGAGTGTATGTTTCGTGCTTTTCAGCATAGGTGCGGCCTGCCCAGGCCTTGGTCTCCTTGAATGGAGCCTCCTGCGCGAACACGGACAAGGACAGTCCGAACGCCGCAGCAATAACAAGTATCTTTTTCATTTATTTCTTGATTTTAAGTATTTCTCCGTTATCCTTGACAACTGCCGCCTTCCAGCGGTCAGTGTATCCCGGCTGGGTGAGTCCGTCAGGAATTCCCTCCGAATACTCGGAATGCAGGAAAGACCCGTCTTCGGCCTGGGCCTTGACATTGCCGTCGATGAACTTCACAAGAAGAAGCTCTTCCAGCTTTGTCCAAGCCTCGAACTGTGCCATAGCCGTATTCACGCTATATTCCGTCATCAATTTGCGTGCCTTTGCCAACTTTCCTCTTTCAACAAATTCGGCAAGTATGGAATCCATTGCGGGAACGGCTTCCTCCATCTGATAGTTTTCAAAATCATCGGCAGCCTTGCGCGCCACCGGAGCCATCTGGTTATACATCTTGTAGCAGGCATTCGTCACCCTGCTGCACATCCAGAACTGGGACGTGGCGCTGTAGTGAAGGAGGTCTCCGTTGCCCACTGCAAGGCACTCAGGCACCGCCTTTGTATTAACATAAATCGGTGTAAGATAAGATGTTGCGGCATCATCGCAGCCGAACCAAATCAGTGCGCCCACCTCATCAGGAAGGTATCCGCGAGCCTGGGCAACGAACCAGAAGCCGGTCTGCTGGGTGGCGATTGCGCGCTCGTTGGTATAAGTCTCCCCTTCCCACTCGAAACTCATAGGACGCCAGCGGTAAGGAAGGGCGTTGCCGCCTGCACCGATATCGGCTGTCATGTCCATAGGCGTACCTTCGTAGTGGTCGCGCATCACGTCGGCCACATCCTTGGCACTGATTTTCCTGGACGGCTTCACGAAAAGCGGCATCTCACCCTTGAGGTCGTAGCCCATTGCGTAATCCAACCAGTCGGATGCAGGGCGGCTCACTTCCCTGCCATCCTGCAGGTAAGTGAAGGTCCCGTCACAAAGTATGTTGAATGCACTCCAGGCGCGTGCATCGCAGGCCCGGGCGCCGCTGAAGTCGAGAGGATTGTACGCCTCACGGAAGCTGAAGTCCTCGTCACGTCCGCTGTACCAGCCCTTCTCGCGCGCAAAGCTGATCACGTCCGGGGCATAGATGCAGTTTTCCGGATCATTCAACGGGAAACGGGTGATTCTGGTCTGGTTCGCGTGTGCGCAGATGTAGCCGTCAGGCACGCGCCTTGCGACCCAAACTATGCCCTTGTTGTCGCTGCCCTTGCCAACCAGATCCATAATCCACGCCTCCTCAGGGTCGGCGATGGAAAAGGTCTCACCCTCGGACGGATATCCGTATTCGTTGGCCAGGTCCACTATGGTGCGTATCGCCTCGCGTGCCGTACGGGCGCGCTGGAGCGTGACGTAAATCAGTGAACCATAATCCATTATACCATTCTCATCCACCTGCTCCTCGCGTCCGCCCCAGGTGGTCTCGGCGATAATGAGCTGGTGCTGGTTCATATTGCCCACGGTCTGCAGGGTCTGGGGAACCTGGGCAATGGATCCGAGCGGGCGCTGGGTGTCCCATTCGCGTATTGCCAGCTTCGAGCCGGCGTTGAAACGAGCTGCCGGGTGGAAATACAGTTCACCGTAGAGCCAGTGGGAATCAGCAGCGTAGGAAACTATGCTGGAGCCGTCCTTGCTTGCTCCCGGGGTAACGATCACATTGGTGCAGGCGTCAGTGCGGAACTGGGCTGCGAGCGCCAAAATGGCTAAGCTTGCCAGAAATTTTCTCATTTTATCTTTAATTTGTTAACTTTGCAAGTTGTCAATTACAAAGCTAATGAAATTTTTTTGGATTTTGGCCTTATCTTTCCTGAGCTTCGGAGCATTTGCACAGAACCAAAGCCCTGAAGAGGAAGAGAAGCAGTTGCGCAAAGCCATTGATGCTCAGATAGAAAACTACACCGACCTTCTCAAGTTGGAGGATTGGCAGATTTTCTATCTCGACTCCATTCTGACCAATGACTTCAGCGCGATGATGGCCGAGCTCAAGGAGCTCAGCCAGGCCAAGGTGAGCAACCAGGACGCCTACATGATAGTTCAGGACAAGTGGTCTGAACAGATCTACAATTCGCTTAAAGGCGTATTCGACGAGAACCAGTGGGCCAAGTATGAGAAGTCCGGAGCCGCCAGGGACAAGAAGGCAAGGGACAAGAGAGCTGCCAAAAGGAAGTGATTATGATAAGGGAAGATATAGAAAAAGTGCTTGCAGAGCTCAGGGAGCTCAAATGCAGGAGCCAGAAGGAAGTGGAGGAAGCGAGAGTCCGCTTCCTTGGCAAGAAAGGTGAAGTTACCGCCCTGTTCGACGAGTTCCGCTCTATGGACAAGGACTTCAAGAAGGAGTTCGGCCGCGCGCTCAACGAGCTGAAACAGGCAGCCCAGGCAAAGATTGAGGAGCTCAAAAATGCCGCGGGCGCCGAAGAATCGGAGCAGGGACCGAAGCTCGACCTTACCATGCCGGCAGATCCGCTTGAACTCGGTTCAAGGCATCCGGTCTCCATTGTAAGGCAGGAAATCGTGGACATTTTCCGCAAGTTCGGATATGACGTCGCGGAAGGTCCGGAGATTGAGGACGACTACCACGTGTTCGAAGCCCTCAATTTCCCGCCGAATCATCCTGCACGCGATATGCAGGACACATTTTTCGTATCCACCGGCCATCCGAACCCGCTGCTGCTCCGCACCCACACCTCTAGTGTACAGGTCAGGACAATGGAAAAGAGCAAGCTTCCTATCAGGGTTGTATGCCCGGGACGCGTGTTCCGCAACGAGGCGATCAGCGCCAGGGCGCATTGCATTTTCCACCAGATCGAGGGTCTTTACATAGACGAGAACGTGACCTTCGCCGACCTCAAACAGGCCATACTCCTGTTCGCCAGGGAGATGTTCGGGCCTGAGACAGAAATCAGGATGAGGCCGTCATACTTCCCGTTCACCGAGCCTTCCGCGGAGGTGGACGTAAGCTGCAACATTTGCCACGGCAAGGGTTGCAACGTCTGCAAGGGTACAGGTTGGTTGGAGATAATGGGCTGCGGCATGGTGGATCCCAACGTCCTCAAATCCAGCGGCATAGATCCTGAAAAGTATAGCGGCTTCGCCTTCGGAATGGGACTTGAGCGCATCGCAATGCTCAAGTGGAGAGTAAATGACCTCCGCCACTATTTCGAAAACGATATGCGCTTCCTTAAAGAATTCAACTCAGCAATAGAGGTATAATGTCATAAGAGGGTCCCGCCCTCCGACAAAGGGCGGGTCCTGTGTACTTGAAACCACGTTAAAAACAAGAAAAAATGTCAAAATTCAGCACCAGATTCCTGGTGATGGCAGTAGTATTCACAGTCTGCCTCATCACCTCCAATTTCTTCGTACCACGCGTATGGCAGGTTTGGGGAACCGGCCTGCAACTTTCCGGAGCAGTGCTCCTGTTCCCTGTTTCCTACATCCTCAACGACTGTCTGACCGAGGTTTACGGCTACCGTAAATCCCGCCTTGTCATCTGGCTCGCTTTCGCGCTGAGCGCATTCGTAGCCGTGATGTCCGAACTCGTGTGCCTGCTTCCCGAGCCTCTGGATGAAGGAGGCAAGCCGGTTGCGGAGAGTTTCAACTCCCTTTTCGGCATGGTTCCGAAAACCACTGCTGCCTCCCTGCTTGCATTCATCTGCGGCTCCACCTTCAATGCCTGGATAATGAGCAGGATGAAGGTTCTCACAAAGGGCAGGGGCTTCGGCTGGAGGGCTGTCATCTCCTCCGTTGGAGGCGAACTCTTCGACTCCCTCATTTTCTTCCCTGTCGTATTCTGGGGTATAATGAGCCCTCAGTCCATACTCAGGCTCGTAGCCACCCAGGTTGTAGTGAAGACACTTTATGAGATAGTTGTCCTGCCGCTGACAGCCTGGTTCGTAAGGTACACCAAAAGGAAGGAGGGAATAGACGTGTACGACGATAACATTTCTTACAATCCGTTCAAAATCAAAGATTTATGATAGAAAATAGAAAGGACGAAGGACTGCGTTCCCTCGGAAGCAGAACCACTTACAAGGACGACTATGCTCCCGAGGTGCTTGAAACCTTCGAGAACAGACATCAGGGCAATGACTACTGGGTGAGGTTCAACTGCCCGGAATTCACAACGCTCTGCCCCATTACGGGACAGCCTGACTTTGCGGAAATACGCATAAGCTACATCCCTGACGTGAGGATGGTGGAGAGCAAGAGCCTGAAGCTCTATCTCTTCAGCTTCCGCAACCACGGGGATTTCCACGAAGACTGCGTGAATGTGATAATGAAGGACCTCATTGCCCTTATGGACCCTAAATACATAGAGGTCACCGGGCTCTTCACCCCACGCGGAGGCATATCCATATACCCCTATGCCAACTACGGACGCCCGGGAACCAGGTACGAAAGCCTGGCGGAGCAGAGATTCGCACAACATCAATAGCTTTTCAGGGAGGAAATTCCGATAGTTTTTCGTATCTTGCAACGTTAATTATTGCATATACGATGAACAGATTTGTCATTTCCCTTTTGTGTTCGGCAGGAGTATGCCTGGCTGCACAATCAGAGTCTCTGGCTCAGAAGAAGGTCATCGATCATAGCGTCTATGATTCCTGGCAAAGCGTAGTTTCCCCCAATATTTCCTGCGACGGCTCCATAGTCTCCTGGGCAGTACGCCCTCAGGAAGGCGACGCGGAGTTGGTTGTCAAGAATCTTTCCTCAGGCAAGGAACTTCACATCGAACGCGCGGCAAAGTTGTCCTACCCATTGGACGCCGCCTTCGGCTACTGCGTGGTGAAAGCTCCGTTCGCCGCTACCAGGCAGGCAAAGATCGACAAGAAGAAGGCTGACGAGATGCCTAAGGACAGCGTGGCCATCATAGACCTCAAGAAGCTTGAAATCATCGGGAAATATGAGGCGAGCGATGCCGGAACCGGCTATGCCTCTGCTCCGTTCATCTTCATCAAGCAGAAAGTGAAGGACAGCAAGGACGAGTCACTGCTCCTCTGCTACGACACCGTGAGAGGCTGCGTAGACAGCTTGGAACACGTACTCACAATGGCAGTCTCCCGCGACGGCAGGAAACTGGCGGCAGTGCTCAACCTGAAGGACAATGATTCCTCCAAGACCAGCACCAAATACCTCAAGCTCATAGACTGCGTCAGAAAGGATACCACCCTGTTGTCTTCAGGAAAAGAAGACTACACTTCCCTGCAGTTCAATTTCAAGGGCGACAAACTGCTCTTTGCCTCCACCGACAGGAAGGAGAAGACTGACGGCACCCCTGCATACTCCATTTCAATGGCAAGGGAGGACGTCATAAAGAAGGCCAGCCGCAAGTCTGCCGCAGTGACAAGGATAAGCGTTGTGGAACTCGCTTCAGAAGATGCCGAGGGACTGCCGGAAGGCTGGATCATCACCAAGTCGTCAAGGCCGTATTTTTCAAACAGTTCCGAACGCGTAGTGCTCAGCCTCAACAGGCACTTCCCTGCCAAGGACACCACGGTAGTGGACTTCGAAGCCCCTGCCCTCGACATATGGAACTGGGACTCCAAGATACTCCCTCCTATGAACAAGGCCAGGAAGATCACAGCATCCCGCAGCGCTGTAATCAACCTCGACAACCCGGGGAAAGTCATAGTGCTTTCCGGAAGCGAGAACGAGACCGTGAGCTTCGTGAACGGAGCTGACGGGGACTTTGCAATCTCCAATGACACAGAGAGATACTACCTGGGAGACCTTTTCGCTGACGAATCCAGGCGGGACATCTACCGCATAAACCTCATGGACGGCTCCAGAACCCTGCTCGCAGAAGGCCTCAGAGGAAATGCTTCGGCATCTCCATACGGAAAATGGCTGATCTGGTTCAACCCTGACGACGGAGATTACTACAGCATCTCCACAAGCGACGGAAGCAGACTCAACCTTACTGCCCAGACAGGCTGCAAGTTCTATGACGAGCTCGACGACCACCCGGTAAAATTTGCCCAGGGCAGTTTCCCGAACTGGATGGGCGAGGACGAATACCTGCTTCTCAACGACAGATACGACATATGGAAGTTCAGCCCTGACGGCAAGAAGGCGCCTGTCAATCTCAGCAAGGGAGCAGGCCGCAGGGACAAAGTCAACTACAGCGTCACCGAGTTCAAAACTTACAACGACCCATACCTCTACCGCGACATCCACACTCTCCCTGTCAAGGGAAGCATTGAGCTCGTGGCGTTCGATGAGGAAAATTCCCGCAACGGCTTTGCACGCATCAGCGCGGGTGCGGCAGGCGAACCTGAGCTTTTCCTGGAAGAGAAGAGCTACACCACACCGGTGCAGGCGCTCAACTCTGATGCCATCATCTACACCAAGGGTGATTTCAAGAACCCTATGGACCTGTACATCAACGACATGGACTGGTCTTCCGAGCGCAAGCTCACAGCCATCAACCCGCAGCAGGCGGATTATCTCTGGGGCGACGTGCAGCTCGTGCACTGGAACGCATACGACGGCACCCCGCTCAAGGGTATGCTCTTCACCCCGGAGAACCTCGACCCGCAGGCCAAGTACCCTATGGTCATATATTTCTACGAGAAGAACGCAGAAACCCTCTACAGCTACCGCGCACCTGCGCCAAGCCGCTCCATCATCAATATTCCGGTATTCGTGAGCCAGGGTTACGTGGTGTTCGTGCCTGATATCGTTTATACCGTCGGCCACCCGGGCGAAAGCGCATACAACTGCATCTGTTCCGGAGCCGAAGCCATGTGCGAGCAGTTCAGCTTCATCAACAGGGACAAGATGGGCATCCAGGGCCAGAGCTGGGGCGGCTATCAGACCGCGTACCTCGTGACCCGCACCGATATGTTCGCCGCAGCCGGAGCGGGAGCCCCTGTGGGCAATATGACCAGCGCCTACGGCGGAATACGTTGGGAATCAGGAAGCAGCCGCATCGTGCAGTACGAGGCGGGCCAGAGCCGCATAGGCAAGGACCTCTGGGAGGAAGGCGGGCTCGACCTCTATATCGAGAACTCCCCTGTATTCTTCGCACCGAAGGTCAAGACACCGGTGCTCATAATGCACAACGACAATGACGGCGCCGTTCCATGGTACCAGGGCATTGAGTTCTTCATGTCCCTGCGCCGTCTCGGCAAGCCGGCGTGGTTGCTGGAGTACAACAACGAGGCGCACAACCTCAGCGAGCGTCGCAACGCCAAGGACCTCTCAGTGCGCCTGGAGCAGTTCTTTGACCATTATCTCAAGGATGAACCCGCAGCGGCCTGGATGACCGCAGGAATACCTTACGAGAGGAAGGGCAATTATTTCGGCTACGAAACCGCAGAATAAACAGCGATATGAAATTAGGATTCGACAACGACAAATACCTCAGGATACAATCTGAGCACATTATGGAGAGAGTGGGGCAGTTCGGCAACAAGCTCTACCTCGAGCTTGGAGGAAAACTCGGGGACGACTACCACGCGAGCCGCGTACTCCCGGGTTTCCAGCCCGACAGCAAGCTCAAGATGCTCCAGAAGCTCAGCGACAGGGCGGAAATCGTGATTGTGATCAGCGCTCTGGACATAGAGAAGAACAAGGTGCGTCAGGACCTGGGCATAACCTATGATATGGACGTGCTGCGCCTCTGGAACGAATTCCAGAAAAGCGGGTTCTCCATGAATTCCGTGGTCATCACCCACTACAACGGTCAAGGCAGTGCTGACGCATACCGTCTGAAGCTGGAGCACCTGGGCATCAAGGCCTACTACCACTACACCATCGAGGGATACCCCAACAACGTAGCCCTCATCGACTCGGAAGAGGGGTTCGGGCGCAACGATTACGTACAGACGACTAAGCCTCTGGTAATCGTCACGGCGCCGGGTCCGGGTAGCGGCAAAATGGCAGTCTGCCTGAGCCAGCTCTACCAGGAGCACAAGAGGGGCATCGAGGCCGGTTACGCCAAGTTCGAGACCTTCCCGGTGTGGAACCTGCCGCTAAAGCATCCGGTCAACATTGCCTACGAGGCAGCCACCGCCGACCTCAACGACGTCAATATGATCGATCCTTTCCACCTCGAGGCCTATGGGAAGATTGCCGTCAACTACAACAGGGACATAGAGATATTCCCTGTACTCAATGCCCTTTTCGAAGGCATATACGGAGAGAACCCTTACAAGTCCCCTACCGATATGGGCGTGAATATGGTCGGCTTCTGCATGAGCAACGAAGACGTATGCTGCGATGCCGCCAGGGATGAAATCATCCGCCGCTACTACACGGCTCTGAACAAGCTGGCCGTGGATGGGGAGAACGAGGCCGAAGTCAACAAGATTGCCCTGTTGCTGAAGCAGGCGAAGATCACGACCGACTACAGGAAAACCACGGTTGCGGCAAAAGTGCGCCAGGAGCTTTCCGAAGTGCCGTCTTCTGCAATCGAGCTTCGCGACGGCACCATCATCACTGCCGAGACCAGCGAACTGCTCGGGCCGAGCGCAGCCCTGCTGCTGAACGCCACAAAACATCTGGCGGGCATAGAGCATAATGTCAAGCTCATCCCTCAATCGATGATTGAGCCTATCCAGAAGATGAAGGTCAGCTACCTGCACGGCAACAATCCGCGCCTGCACACCGACGAGGTGCTTGTAGCCCTCGCAATGCTGAGCACTCAGGACGAGAACTGCCGCAAGGCCCTGGACAAGCTGCCTGAACTGGACGGATGCCAGGTTCATTCCACCGTGATGCTCAGCGAGGTGGACCGCAAGATTTTCAAGAAACTGAACATAGGGCTCACCTGCGACCCGGTAAGGAAACAATAAGGAAATGAAACTGAAGTCTCTTCTGAAAGATACCGCCATCTACGGGATGAGCAGCATCGTAGGCAGATTTCTGAACTACCTGCTCGTCCCGGTATATACATATAGGATTGCGGCAGAAAGCGGAGGCTACGGCATAGTCACGAATCTCTATGCCTATACCGCCTTCTTCCTTGCTTTGCTGACTTTCGGGATGGAGACTACCCTCTTCCGCTTCTGCGGAAAAAAGGACGAAGACGAACGCCTCGTTTACAGCACAGCATTGAGAATGGTAGGGCTGGTCGCACTGGTATTCCTGATGCTGGTAGTCATATTCCGTGTGCCGATTGCCGGCGCCCTGGGCTACGCCGCGCACCCGGAATACATTGCCTGCTTCGGCGTAATCACTGCCCTGGACGCTTTCCAGGCCATAATGTTCAGCCGCCTCAGGCAACAGCGCCGAGCGCTGCGCTTCGTGTTCCTCAAGTTCGCCTTCATCATACCGAGCATAGTGCTCAACCTCGTCATTTTCCTGGTGCTCAAGGACTTGCCTTCCTGCATCGGGCTCTTCGAACGTTTTGACGGGGGTGCGGGACTGATATTCTTCGCCAACCTTGCGTGCACGCTCTTCACCACCCTGCTTTTCATACCGGAGATGCGCGGTATTGCGTACGGTTGGGACAAGGGGCTGTGCCGCCGTATGCTGAAATACAGCCTGCCGCTGCTCATCCTGAGTATGGTGGGCATACTTAACCAGGTTGCTGACAAGATGCTCTTTCCCAAACTTATGCCCGGGGAGGAAGGGATGGTGCAACTCGGGGTTTACGGTGCCTGCGTGAAGATTGCAATGATAATGTCCCTGCTCACCCAAGCCTTCCGCTACGCGTACGAGCCCATCGTGTTCAATGACAGCAGAGACCGCAACAGCCCGCAGACCCTCGCCGACGGGATGAAGTACTTCATCATCTTCACCCTTCTCGCCTTCCTTGCCGTGGTGGTGTATATGCCTCTGCTCAAATACTTTGTGGGACGCGACTACTGGGAAGGGCTGGACGTCGTGCCGGTGGTGATGATTGCGGAGATCTTCATGGGCGTCTATTTCAACCTTTCGTTCTGGTACAAGCTCACCGACAAGACCTGGTGGGGTGCAGTGATAAGCGCATTCGGCGCCGCGATCATGATACTCGTGAACGTGATTTTCGTTCCGAGGATCGGTTACTGGGCCTGCGCCTGGGGAGGATTCGCTGGATACGGAAGCGCCATGCTGGCGAGCTGGCTCATCGGCCGCAACAAATATCCCGTGCACTATGACATCAAAACCATAGGAGGCTGCGTTGCCCTGACCGCCGTGCTTTTCTGCCTGGCGTCCCTCCCGAAATGGATGGGCATGGAACTTCCGCTGTGGGCCAGCCTGGTCGGAGGCAGCCTGCTCCTCATCATTTATTGTCTGCCTTTCGCATTAAAATTCATAAAAACCAAAAGAATATGAAAAGAATTCTGTATTTTGCCCTTGCTGTAGCCGGGGCCGCCGCAATGGTATGCAGCTGCGGCAACAAATCCAAGAAGGCTGAATCCGAAGCTGCCGATGCAGCAGCCAAGGAGGCCAGGCTGGCCGAAGTCGTGGCTCAGAAAATCGACTCGCTTCCTGCCGAGCCAGTCTTCGATATCATCACCAATCTGGGTATCATCAAGGTCAAGCTCTATGAGGGCACACCAAAGCACCGCGAGAACTTCGCAAGGCTAGCCTTCTCAGGCTATTATGACGGCATCCTCTTCCACCGCGTCATAAACGGATTCATGATTCAGGCCGGAGACCCTCAAACCAAGGATCCGAACTCCGACAGCAGCAGATGGGGTACCGGCGGCCCGGATTACACCGTTCCTGCGGAATTCGTTTCTGACTACAAGCACCTCAAGGGAGCCCTCGCCGCTGCGCGCAGGGGCGATGCGGCCAATCCGCTCAAGGAATCTTCAGGCTCACAGTTCTATCTGGTGCAGGATGCCGATGCCTGCGCTCAGCTTGACGGGAACTATACCGTTTTCGGTCAGACGATTGAAGGATTTGACGTTATTGACAAAATTGCAGCAGTCGAAACCAACTCCAGAGACTGCCCTCTGTCGCCGGTAAAGATCATTACAATCAAGCTTGCTGACACGCAATAGTTGGCACGGTATTTGTAATTATTTTAAACGAATAGTTTTTTCATAGGTTTAATTTTAGGTTAGAATTGCTGCAAGGAGTCGATGAGATATCGACTCCTTGTTTTGCTTTTATTCAGATTCAGTTTTTCGGACATGAAAAATGCCGGCCCCGTCTCCGGAACCGGCATTGATTATTTTGTCAGCCTGCTAGAAAATTTCGTCCACAGGCTCCTTGAAGTCATCAGCTACCGGAGCGGGTGCTTCGTTGCGGGGACCGTTGTTCCTGCGAGGGCGGTCGTCACGACGGAAGTCACGGCGCTCACCACGGTCTTCGCGACGGTCTCCACGCTCACGGCGCTCGCCACGAGGGCCACGGTCGTTGCGGTCGTTGCGGTCATTGCGCTCGCGGCGATCTCCGCGAGGCTTGCGCTCAGGCTCAACATATCCTTCAGGCTTCTCTACGAGTGCCCTCATAGAGAGACGCATCTTACCGGTCTTGGCATCGATCTCAAGGAGTTTGACATCCACTTCGTCGCCCACCTTAAGCACGTCCTCGACCTTATCAGTCTTGGTCCAGGCAATCTCGGATACGTGGAGCAGACCTTCCTTTCCAGGAAGAATCTCCACGAAGGCGCCGAACTCAAGGATGGAAACGACCTTTCCGTGATATACGGTACCCACTTCCGGAACGGCGCAGATGCCCTTGATCCAGTCAATCGCCTTCTGCATGTTTTCCTTATTGTCGGAAGCGATGTCCACAACTCCCTCGGTGAGGTTGGTGCCAGGGATAGGCTGCTCGTCAATGGTGATGGTGGTACCGGTCTCCTTCTGAATCTTCTGGATGGTCTCGCCGCCCTTGCCGATAATCGCACCGATGAATTCGGATGCAACCCTGAGCTGCTCAATGCGAGGAACGAATGGCTTGTAGTCCTCACGAGGCTCGCTGATGGTCTTCATCATCTCTCCCATAATGTGGAGGCGGCCCTGACGTGCCTGCTCGAGAGCCTTCTCGAGAACGTCGTATGAGAGGCCGTCAACCTTGATATCCATCTGGGTAGCGGTGATACCGTCCTTGGTGCCGGTCACCTTGAAGTCCATATCTCCGAGGTGGTCCTCGTCGCCGAGAATGTCGGTGAGGATGGCATAGCGGTCGTTAGGGCAGGTCTCATCGGTGATAAGGCCCATTGCAACACCTGCAACCGGTTTCTTGATCTTCACGCCGGCATCCATAAGTGCGAGGCAGCCGCCGCAGACTGAAGCCATTGAAGATGAACCGTTGGACTCGAGTATATCGGAAACCACGCGAATTGCGTAAGGATTCTCAGGTGCCAGAGGAACTACAGGCTTGAGGGCACGCAGAGCAAGGTTTCCGTGGCCGATTTCACGACGTCCTACACCCCTCTGAGGTTTTGCCTCGCCGGTGGCGAAAGGAGGGAAGTTGTAGTGGAGAACGAACTGCTGGTCATCCTGGATGAGCACCTCATCGGTCTCCTTCATATCCATCTTGGTGCCGAGGGTTACGGTAGCCAGGGACTGGGTTTCACCTCTGGTGAAGATAGCGGAACCGTGGGCGCAAGGGAGGTAATCAACCTCGCACCAGATAGGACGCACCTCATTGCATACACGGCCGTCAAGACGGATACCCTCATCAAGGATGAGGTTGCGCATGGCTTCCTTCTCGTCTGCGTGGTAGTATCTCTCCACGAGCGGGGTCTTCTCTTCGAGCTGATCCTCAGGGATGGTTGCAAGGAACTCTTCCTTGATTGCCTTGAATCCCTCTTCGCGCTCCTTCTTCGGCTTGGCTGACTTGGCGAGAGCGTAGCACTTGTCATAGCAGAACTCGTGAACTGCCTTCTTGAGCTCCTCGTCCTCCACGTCGTGAGGATAGTCGCGCTTGTTGACATCGGTTCCGAGCTCGTGCATAAGCTCCTTCTGTACACGACAGTGTCTCTTTATTTCCTCGTGGGCGAACTTGATAGCCTCGAGCATATCGTGCTCGCTTACCTCATTCATCTCTCCCTCAACCATCATAATGTTCTCCTCGGTTGCAGCGACCATGAGTTCGAGGTCGGAGTTCTGCATCTGGGAGAAGCTCGGGTTGATTACAAACTCACCGTTCACCCTGCTCACGCGCACCTCGGAAATAGGGCCGCCGAACGGGAGGTCGGAAGTGGCGAGGGCGCAGGAAGCTGCGAGTCCGGCAAGTGCGTCAGGCTGTATATCCTTCTCTGCGGATATAAGGGTAACGTTGACGAAGACCTCGAGGTGGAAATCATCCGGCCAGAGAGGACGGATAGGTCTGTCGATAAGTCTGGATACGAGGATCTCATAGTCACTGGACTTGCCTTCCCTCTTCATGAAACCGCCAGGGAAGCGTCCTGCTGAATAAAACTTCTCTTTGTAGTCGACTGTCAATGGCATGAAATCGGTGCCTTCCTTTACTTCTGTGGCGGCCGTCACTGTGGCAAGAAGCATAGTGCCACCCATCTTTACAACGGCCGAACCGGCGGCCTGCTTGGCCAACTTACCGGTCTCAATCTCAATCACGCGGCCATCCGCGAGCTGGATTTTCTTGTTGATGATGTTCATTACTGTTTTTCTTTACGTCTATCGTGTATTATCTGAAATTCGAAAAAAGGGATGGCTCCCTAAGAAACCATCCCTGGATCTTTCCTATCGTGATTATCGACGGAGACCGAGCTCCTTGACGATACTTCTGTATCTCTCAATGTCAACCTTCTGGAGATAGTCCAGAATCTGACGTCTCTTACCTACA
>SFJB01000028.1 GCA_004555145.1 Bacteroidales bacterium
ACCTATACGCTCGATATCGCGTATGGACCTGAAGGTAGTGGAAAGATAGATATGGTCACGCTCGCTGAGGGCAGATTTGTTGGAAAGCTTCACCACGAAATCCACAAGGGCGCGGTTGATGAAGTTGATTTCTTCCTCGGTCTTGTCGAACACTCCCCTCTTAGAGAAATTCAGAGAAGTGATGATTTCGATGGAACGGTCGAAGTTATCCATTGCCAGGTGGGACATTCGTATTATTTCGTTCTTCACCTGTTCAACTGCAAGAGGTGGGGTACGGAGCATATTTTCGTCCACATAGCGCAGTTTGAAAGCGTTTTCCTCCGCCTCGGATGCAGCATCCGGGATGAGGCGGCATACGAGTTTAACCAGAGTTTCATTCAACGGAAGTATCACGATGACAGTGCACACATTGAAGAAAGTGTGGAACATCGCGAGCTGGGTCTGAGGCACACCCGGGAACATATTCTCAAACATCACCCCAAAGTTGACCGCTCCTCCGGAGAAGAGCCCGAGCAGCCAACCGACAATCAGGAAAAGCAATACTCCGGAACAGTTGAAGAGCAGGTGGATGAGGGCGGTGCGCTTGGCGTTCTTTCCGCTGGCAATGCCGGCAATGATGGCAACGACGCAGGAACCGATGTTCGAGCCCATTGTGAGGAAGATGCCCTGCTCGAGGTTTATGAGCCCGGTAACCACCATTGTAAGGGCAATGGAAGTCATCACCGAAGAGCTTTGAATGATTGCGGTGAAGATTGCACCGATGAGTACCAGGAGAATAGGATTTTCAATCTTTGCAAGGAAAGTCTTTACGCCATCCAGAGCGGCAAATTCTCCCATAGAACTGCTCATCAGCGAAAGACCGACGAAAAGCATGCCGAAACCGGCAAGTACACCTCCCATCGTACGCCATCTGTCCTGCCTGGAGAAGAGACTCAGGAACGCGCCCATACCTGCAAAGGCAGAAAAAATGACCGTAGTTGAAAGGGCGTTGCTTCCGAACATACCCAATGCTACGATCTGCGCTGTGATGGTGGTTCCTATATTTGCACCATATATTATTGTCGCCGCCTGACTCAGGGAGATGATGCCGGCATTTACAAAGCCAATGGTCATCACCGTGGTCGCTCCCGAGCTTTGGATGGCAGCAGTGCCCAGGGCACCTATGCCGACTCCGAGCAATCTGCTTTTGGAGGCTTTTGCAAACAGTTTCTTAAGTTTGGTGGAACTTGCGGATTCCAGATTGGTGCTCATCATCTGGCAGGCAATCAGAAAGATGCCTATTCCAGCCAGGAGAGTCAGGATTGCGGACAATACTGCAGTTGTACCCATCATTATTATTCTGTTAACGAAAAATCGTATAAAGTTAACAATATTTTAACAAATTCTTAATAATTCCTTCAAATCTTTTCGATCCAGCGGTCCAATGACATTTACAGCAAGAATAAACTAAATATTATTATAAAAGTTTTTCATCGCCTAAATATCTGATAATCAGCAGAAAAAATATTTATTAAAAATTTTTCAAAAAATTTCTTAAAAAATTTTGCAGAATTGATTTTTTGTTGTACCTTTGCACTCGGGTTGAGTAAGTGACCTGTCTGGCCCGTCAACCTATTGGTTATTAGTTTTAGTGTTATTAATTATGTGGTTAGTGTGAGTTGTCGCCGTGAGGTCACAACTCATTTCTTTTTAATGAGCTGCTTTATGAACGAAGAACTGAATTTCGCCCGCGACCTCGCCCTGATTCTCATATCAGCCGGAGTGTTCACCATCATCTCAAGGGCTCTGAAACAGCCCCTGGTGCTCGGCTATATCCTGGCCGGATTCCTCATCGGCCCGAACATTGACTTCTTTTTCAGCATTTCAAGCACCGAAGCCGTCCACCAATGGTCGGAAATTGGTATGATCTTCCTTATGTTCGGCCTCGGTCTGGAATTCAGCTTCAAGAAGTTGCTTAGGGTTGGCAGTTCCGCTTTGATAACAGCTGTAAGCAAATTCGTGGGAGTCTTCCTCTTCGGCTACCTTGCAGGCCAGGCAATGTCCTGGTCAACGATGGAAAGCATCTTTCTAGGAGGCCTGCTGTCAATGTCCTCCACCACTGTCATCATCAAGGCATACGACGAAATGGGTCTGAAACGAAAGCCGTACGCCCAGGTGGTCTTCGGCACCATCATCATCGAGGATATGATTGCCATACTCCTTATGGTGCTGCTCTCCTCACTCGCCGTATCCAACAAGTTCGCAGGCGGAGAAATGCTCTTCAACCTGGGAAAGCTCGCCTTCTTTCTGATACTCTGGTTCCTCGTGGGCATATACCTCATCCCTACCCTGCTCAAGCGCGCCGGGAAATACATAAACAGCGAGATTCTGCTCATCGTAAGCATAGGTCTGTGCTTCGGCATGGTTGCATTCGCCGAAACCGTCGGCTTCTCCTCCGCACTCGGAGCCTTCGTTATGGGTTCCATCCTGGCAGAGACGGTCGAGTCCGGGAAGATCGAGAAACTCGTGACTCCAATCAAGGACCTCTTCGGCGCCGTATTCTTCGTCTCGGTGGGTATGATGGTCTCCCCTGCCGTAATCGGACAGCACTGGCTCACCATACTCATAATCACGCTCGTGGTGCTTGTCGCCGACATACTTTTCGTGTCCATAGGTGTGACGCTCGCCGGCAAGGGCCTGGAAAATGCCGTACACGCCGGATTCAGCCTTGCCCAACTTGGCGAGTTCGGTTTCATCATCGCCGGCGTCGGTTGTTCGCTCGGAGTGATGCGCGACTTCATCTACCCTGTAATCATCGCAGTGTCCGTGATTACCACCTTCACCGCTCCCTATATGATCAAACTTTCCACTCCTGCATACATTTTTCTGAAGAAGATCCTGCCCGCGAAGGTGCTGGCTCGGATAGACAGGGACGATGACAAGGAAAACAAGTCAGTTGCGGAGCAGAGCGAGTGGAAACTGCTCATCAAGTCCTATGTCAGCCGAATCGTGATGTACGGCGTCGTGATAATAGCCATCGATCTTGCCGCCAAGGCATACGCAGGACCTCTTCTGCTCAAGATCTTCCCACATCTGGGCGACTCGGCACTCACGGCAATCGGCCTGTGCATCACTCTGACAGCTATGGCTCCTTTCATTTATGGCATGGGAGTTAGCACAGGCGCAATCAACAATCACGCAGTAAAGCTGCTCAAGGAGAACAGGCGCAACGCCCTTCCGATATTCGGGCTCGTGCTTCTGCGCGCGCTCGTCGCCACCGGTGCCGTTGTGATTGTGGTTTCCGCGTGGGTGGAGCTTTCAGCCTGGACCATACTCCTGATCCTGCTGATGGGCGTAATCCTGATTCTGGTGGCACGCCGCTGGTTCAAGCGCTACTCCCTGATGGAGAGCAGGTTCCTCAGCAACCTCAACGAGAAGGAAAACCTTGAACGCAAACTTGCTCCGGTCACCACCACCTTCAACGACAAGCTCAAGGGCTACGACGTACACATAGAGCCGGTAATCGTGCCGCAGAATTCCGGATTTATCGGTCACAGGCTGAAAACGGTCCCGATTAGAAGCGAAAGCGGCGCAAGCATAATCAAGATCGGGAGAGGCAGCGAGAACATAGTCATACCTTCGGGCGAAGTCAGGCTTTACCCTTTCGACAAGATGCTGGCAGTAGGTACCAGTGAGCAGTTGGAGAAACTCAGGGAGCTGATGAAATCATCCATACCGAACCCGTCCGAGAATAACGGCGAGGAAAGTTTCAATGTGGTGGCGTTCACCCTGAGCGAGGAATCCTACCTCACGGGCAAGAGCATACGCGAATGTTCCCTGTCCGGATACCAGTGTATGGTAATAAGCGTTCTGCGCGGCGAAAACTTCATCGCCAACCCTAAGGCAGACTTCTGTTTCCGCAGCGCAGACACCGTGTGGATTGCAGGAAACACCGATTCCTGCGAATGGTTAAAAGGCTAAAGTTCAAGAAGGACCTTTCCGCACTGACCGCTCTTCATCACGTCGAAGCCCTTTTGGAATTCGTCGAACTTGAAGCGGTGGGTGATGACAGGAGTGAGGTCGAGACCGGAGATGAGCATCTGCTCCATCTTATACCAGGTTTCCCACATCTCTCGGCCATAAATACCCTTGAGAGTCAATGCATTGAAGATGATTTTGCTCCAAGGGACCTGGGCGGTGTCCGGCTGGATTCCAAGCAGGGCAATCTTTGAGCCGGAGTACATACTCTCCACCATTTCCTTGAATGCAACAGGAGATCCTGACATCTCCAGACCCACATCGAAGCCCTTGAGTCCGAGTTCGTGCATAGCAGTGGCGACTGACTGTCCCTTGGTAGGATTCACGCAAAGGGTCGCACCCATCTTCTTTGCAATCTCCAGACGGTAATCGCTGAGGTCAGTCACAACCACGTTGCGCGCACCGGCAAACCTGCATATTGCAGTTGCCATAGTGCCTATCAGACCGGCTCCGGTAATGAGAACGTCTTCTCCGAGCACAGGGAAGGAGAGCGCAGTGTGGGTAGCGTTTCCGAAAGGATCCATAATTGCCAGAAAGTCATCCGGAATGCGGGAATCCACCTTCACTACATTGCTTGCAGGGATGCTCAGATATTCGGCGAAAGCTCCGTCACGGTTCACACCCACGCCAATGGAGTTCTCGCAGATGTGCTCGCGTCCACGACGGCAGTTACGGCAGTGGCCGCAGGCTATATGCCCCTCTCCAGTAACGCGGTCACCTATCTTGAGATTCTTCCCCACTCCGCTTCCGAGTTCAACGATTTCACCCACATACTCGTGGCCAATCGTCATAGGGGTCTTGATGGTATTCTGCGACCACTGGTCCCAGTTGTAGATGTGCAGGTCGGTGCCGCAGATTGCAACTTTCTTGATTTTGATAAGAACGTCGTTCACGCCCACTTCCGGCATAGGAACGTCTTCCATCCATATGCCAGGCTCGGCATACTTCTTAACGAGTGCTTTCATTTCATTTATTGAATTAGGGACGACAAAGATAGGTAAATTTTGATTTAAGTGTCCTTTTTCTTTGAAAAATGCAGCAAATGCAGTAATTTCACACCATAATAAGAAAACTGCAATGTACGGTAAAATGAAAGAGCATCTCAGAGACACTCTCGCTGAGATCCGCGAGGCGGGACTCTATAAGGAGGAACGCCTGATTGAGAGTTCGCAATCCGCCGCAATACAGGTGGCGGGCAAGGAGGTTCTGAATTTCTGCGCAAACAACTATCTCGGACTGGCAAATGACCCGCGTCTGGTGGAGGCTTCTTCCAGGATGATGAAGGAAAGGGGCTTCGGAATGGCTTCAGTGCGTTTCATCTGCGGCACGCAGGATATCCACAAACAGCTTGAGGCAGCCATCAGCGACTATTTCAAGACCGAAGACACCATACTCTACGCCGCTTGCTTCGACGCGAACGGAGGAGTGTTCGAGCCTCTGCTCACCGAAGAGGATGCCATCATTTCCGATGCCCTCAACCACGCTTCCATTATCGACGGCGTCCGCCTCTGCAAGGCAAAGAGATACCGCTACGCCAACGCTGATATGGAAGAGCTCGAGCGTTGTCTCAAGGAGGCCCAGGCCCAGAGATTCAGAATCATAGTAACGGACGGCGTGTTCTCGATGGACGGAAACGTGGCTCCGGTGGACAAGATTTGCGACCTGGCGGAGAAGTACGATGCGCTGGTGATGGTGGACGAATCACACTCCGCAGGAGTCGTGGGAGCAACAGGCCACGGCGTAAGCGAGCTCACCGGCACCTACGGCAGGGTTGACATCTACACCGGCACGCTCGGAAAGGCCTTCGGTGGCGCGATGGGCGGATTCACCACAGGACGCAAGGAAATCATCGATCTTCTCAGGCAGAGGAGCCGCCCTTATCTCTTTTCAAACTCCCTGGCTCCGTGCATCATAGGTGCCAGCCTCGAGGTATTCCGCATTCTTAAGGAAAGCAATGCACTCCACGACAAGCTTGTCGAGAATGTCAACTACTTCAGGGACAAGATGATTGCCGCAGGCTTCGACATCAAGCCTACCCAGAGCGCCATCTGTGCAGTAATGCTGTATGACGCAAGGCTTTCCCAGGTATTTGCGGCAAAGATGCAGGAGGAGGGAATATACGTGACCGGATTCTACTACCCTGTAGTGCCAAAGGACCAGGCGCGCATACGCGTGCAGATTTCCGCCGCCCACGAACGCGAGCAGCTGGACAAGTGCATTGCCGCTTTCGTGAAGGTAGGAAAGGAACTCGGAGTGCTCAAGTAGTCTCTTCAGACTCATGAGGCCGGCACTTCTCATAGATATCCTCTATGACCAGTCCGGCGAGGGTCATTCCGAAAATGGAGGTGATATGCACCAGAGAGCCCTTCAGTTCCCCACTCAGTTCATCTCCGTAAACGCATTTGAAACTATGCTCAGGCAGGGTATGATTCTGCCTGAGCTTTTTTCTCAGTGCAGCGCCGAGGGGACAGTCCCTCACCTTCCAGAAATTGCCCACCTTGATGCGGCGGGGGTCAATTTTCCTGGCCGCGCCCATAGAGGAAAAGAATACTGCCGGAGTGGCTGTGGCGGCAAGTATCAGGGCAGCCTTATCTTTCAGGGAATCTATGGCATCTATGATGTAGTCATATTCCTCCAAGCCGAACTCAGAGGCCGTTTCACTGCTGAATACTTTCCTTAGAGGGATTATTTCCGCCTCGGAATTGATCTTGAGCATTTCTTCCCGCATTGCTTCAACCTTTGGACGCCCCACACTGAGCGTAGTGGCCATACGCTGGCGGTTTATATTGCTAACGCTGACCGTATCGAAATCAACTATGCTTATATGTTCAACACCGGCCCTGACCAGGCCTTCCACGCACCAGCTTCCCACGCCGCCTACACCGAAGACTATAACTTTGACTTCCCTGAGCCTCTGCTGCACCGCATCCCCCAGCACAAGACCAGCTCTTTGGAAAATATCAGAATATGAGTATTGATCCATTGAAATAATTGCTGATTTTTACTGCAAAGTAAATGAAAATTAATTATATTGCACGAAAATTCTACATTTATGAAGAAAACAATTGCTTCCCCAAAGGCACCGGCTGCGGTCGGACCTTACTCTCAGGCCGTTGAGCTCAACGGCACTCTTTTCATCTCAGGCCAGCTTCCTGCGGATCCCGCCACCGGCGAGTTCCCGGAGGGCATTGAAGCCCAGACAAGACGTTCCCTTGACAATCTGGGATACATACTCGAAGAAGCGGGACTGGGATTTGATGACGTAGTGAAAACCACTGTCCTGCTGGATGACATCAAGAACTTTGGAGCAATGAATGCTGTGTATGCCGAGTACTTCAAGTCTGACAAGCCTGCCAGGGTTTGTTATGAAGTGGCCGCACTTCCCAAGGGAGCCAAGGTGGAGATTGATGCCATTGCAGGGAAATAGGCACATCTTTTAAATTTATGAAAAAGGGATTCAAAAAGGGAAACCTGATAGGCATCATCCTCTCAACCGTTTTCATCATTGCCGGTATTGTAATCATCGCTGTGCCGGCGAGTGTATCAGTCAACATCATCGGCGGCATCCTTATTGCCGTCAACATTATTGTCTTTGTCCTCCTCTTCAGGTCAGGTCGCTACTGGACCTCCCCGGAACCCCTTGAGAAAGGGGGAAAGGAAGACGAACTCCTGGAGAAATGATCAGGCACAGAAAGTGCCCGGATACCTGAGGTTCTCTTCGGAGATCTGTTCAAGAACTTCGTGAAGGAATCTGGCTGCTTCATACTTCGCCATCGGCAGGTCGTGGAGCAGCCAATTTCCGCAATCCGATGGGGTTGCGCCCGGAATATCACCTTCGTAGGAGGCAACAAAAGCAAAGGTTTCCTTCATCAGAGGAAGTATTTCGCTTGACTCCAGATCTCCTTTCATCAGCAGGTAATTTCCTGTCAGACAGCCCATAGGGCCCCAATACACTATCTTGTCGCCCCACTTGGGATGGTTGCGCAGAAACGTTGCCGCAAGATGTTCTATGGTGTGTATGGCACCCTGTCCGAGAGCCGGTTCCCTGTTGGGCTCTTTCATCCTGATGTCAAAAGTGGTCACCACCTCTCCTCCCACGGCATCTTTGCGGGAGACATAGATGCCGCGGAGCAGTTTGATGTGGTCTATGGTGAAACTGGCTATCTTTTCCATAAGAATACTATGACAGGGCCGCAAGTGAGGCCTCGATGGCTTCAATACGTGCAAGAGCGTCGCTTTCCTTCTTGCGCTCCACCTCAATCACTGCTGCAGGAGCGTGGGCAACGAACTTTTCGTTGGAGAGCTTAGCCCTCACGGAAGCGAGGAATTTGCGCTGATGCGCCAGCTCCGCTTCGAGTTTGGCCTTCTCCTCGGAAGAATCGATGAGACCTTCCAGAGGAACGCTCATCTTCACCGTGCCTACGATGAATGACACGGAGGCGCCGCTTGCACTTCCGGACTTCAATTCGGAAATGTTGGCTGCCTTGCATAGCACAGGAAGCAGTTCGCTCCTGAAATTGCCCTCTATATGGAGTTCAAGCGCCTGCTTTGGAGAAATCTGCTTCTGGGCGCGTATTCCGCGGATGGAGATAACGGCATTCTTTGCCAGATCAAAATCCTCAAGAAGGCTCTGGTCATATGAACCGGCTACAGGTGTGGACTGGAACATGATGGTTTCGCCGTCCTTGCGAGGCTCCATGGCCTGCCAGAGTTCCTCGGTAATGAAAGGCATCACAGGGTGTATGAGTTTGAGGAGCTTCTCGAAGAATACGAGGGTAGCCTTATAGGTGGTGGCGTCGATGGCGCAGCCGTATGCCGGCTTCACGAGCTCGAGGTACCAGCTGCAATAGTCATCCCAGAAGAGCTTGTATATAGCCATAAGGGCATCGCCTATGCGCAGCTTGGAATAGTGGTCCTCCACGGTCTCGATGGTGCGGGAAAGGAGATTGTCGAACCACTTCACAGCAAGTTCGCAATCCTTGCCCTGAGGTGCGTCGGAGTCAACTTTCCAGCCGCTGACAAGTCTCCAGGAGTTCCAGATTTTTCCGCAGAAATTGCGGCCCTGCTCTATCTGGGACTCATCGTAAAGTATATCATTGCCTGCAGAGGAGCAGAGCAGCATACCCAGACGCACGGCGTCGGCTCCGTACTTCGCTATCAGGTCAAGCGGATCGGGGCTGTTGCCGAGCGTCTTGCTCATCTTGCGGCCGAGTTTGTCCCTGACTATGCCGGTGAAATATACGTTGCGGAAAGGAATGTCCTTCATGAATTCGTCTCCCGCCATGATCATTCTTGCCACCCAGAAGAAAATGATGTCCGGTGCAGTCACGAGATCGTTGGTCGGATAGTAATATGCAAGGTCGGCGTTAGGAGTACGCTCCGGATGTCCGGGATACTTAGGGTCGAACACGGACATAGGCCACAGCCAGCTGGAGAACCAGGTATCTAGCACGTCCTCATCCTGGCGGAGGTCTTCCATCCTAAGCGCAGGATCGATCTTCTGAGCCGCAGCGAGCGCGAGTTCCGGGGTCTCTTCCACAACCATCTGTCCGTCAGGAAGATAATATGCCGGAATCCGCTGACCCCACCAAAGCTGGCGGGAGATGCACCAGTCGTGCGCGTTCTCCATCCAGTGGCGGTACGTATTGCGGTACTTGTCCGGGAAGAACTTTATCTTTCCGGATTCCACGCTCTCGAGCGCCATTGCGGCAAGGTCTCCCATCTTGAGGAACCACTGTGCGGAAAGCTTAGGCTCGATCACGGCATTCGTACGCTCTGAATATCCTATCGGGGAAGTATATTCCTCCACCTTCACGAGATTGCCGGCTTCCTCCAGCATCCCGACTATCTTCTTCCTTGCTGCGAACCTGTCCTCGCCTACCAGTATCTGAGCCTCCTCATTGAGACGGCCGTGGTCGTCGATTATTTCCAGCACAGGGAGATTGTGGCGCAGACCGATTTCGTAGTCGTTCACGTCGTGGGCAGGGGTCACCTTGAGACAGCCGGTGCCGAAATCCATCTCCACATAACTATCTTCTATAACTGGTATTTCCTTGTTGATCAGCGGAATAAGCACCTTCTTCCCACGCAGGTGACGGTAGCGCTCATCGGCCGGATTGATGCATATTGCCGCATCCGCCATAATGGTCTCAGGACGCGTGGTTGCAATTACCAGGAAGTCGTCGGTAGGATTGCCCTTGCCGTCGGAGATGAAATAGCGCAGGTGGTAGAAGTGGCTCTTGGTGTCCTTGTGAATCACCTCGTCATCGCTCACGGCGGTGAGGGCGACAGGATCCCAGTTGACCATGCGCACTCCCCTGTATATCCAACCCTTGCGGTAGAAGTAGCAGAAGGTGGCAATGACAGCCTCGGTGAGCTCCGGCTCCATTGTGAAGCGGGTACGGTCCCAGTCGCAGGAGGCGCCGAGTTTGCGCAACTGCTTGAGTATGATGCCGCCGTGCTCTTCCTTCCATTCCCAGGCGTACTTGAGGAACTCCTCCCTGGTAAGGTCTTCCTTCTTTATGCCCATATCCTTGAGCCTGGCGACCACCTTGGACTCGGTAGCTATGCTAGCGTGGTCGGTGCCCGGCACCCAGCAAGCGTTCTTGCCGTCCATACGCGCCTTGCGTATCAGCACGTCGTTGAGCGTGTTGTTGAGCACGTGGCCCATATGGAGTATGCCGGTCACATTTGGCGGCGGAATCACGATGGTATAAGGTTCGCGTCCGTCAGGTTCGGAATGAAAGCATTTGTGTTCAATCCAGTAGGAGTACCATTTCTCCTCTACTGTCGAAGGGTTATATTTGATGTCGAGTTCCATATCTTGTTGAACTTAGCAATTTGGCTGTCAATAGCAATCTTGCAAAGATAACAAAATTATCGTAGATTTGTATGCAATTGAAAAGTTAGAGATATGGACAACGATAAGAAACCCCTTGGCAGACTCGAGGTTCTGCCTGAAGCGGCAGGAGGAACCTATTCCAACCTCGCCGTAATTAGTCACTCCAAGAATGAATTCCTCATAGATTTTGCAACCATGTTCCCCGGCTTCCAGGGCCCACAGGTCCGCAGCCGCATCATCATGGCTCCCGAACACTGCAAACGCCTGCTGGGAGCCCTCGCGGAAAACATAGGCAAATATGAGTCCCAGTTCGGTGAAATCAGCCTCGACAACAAGCCTGCCACCTTCAATATTTCAGACCTCAACAACAATGGACCAAAATCCTAAGCTCTTAAAGATCAAAGCAATAGTTTACGACATCGACGGAGTCCTCACCGACGGGCGCATCATCCCGATAGGTCCGCGGCCGGAAGATCTCGTTCGCGTCGTGGATGCCAAAGACTCCTTCGCCTCCAGGGTTGCCGCCCTCAAAGGCTTCATCGTGGGAGTCATCTCCGGAGGCGAAACCCCTGCCCTGGAAAGCCGCTGCGCCCATATGGGCTGCAAGCCGGAGAACGTCCACCTCGGCACCAGAGGGAAGCTCAGGACCTTCCGCCACTTCTGCGAGCACAACGGTCTGCAGGCGGATGAGGTTGCATACTTCGGCGACGATATCCCTGACGTGCAGGTGCTCAGGGCTTGCGGCGCCGGCTTCGCTCCCGCTGACGCGGTGCAGGAAGCAAAGGATGCAGCCGACTTCGTGTGCAGCAGGCCGGGAGGCAGAGGCTGCCTGCGCGAAGGCATCGAAATGATCATGAAGGCCCAGGACAAGTGGCACTTCGACGAGGACAAATACGACCAGATTTATTGATTGCTTATGCTGAACCTTTCAGGACGCAGGATCATACTTGCAAGCAATTCCCCGAGGCGGCGCGAGCTGCTCGCGGGTCTCGGCATTGATTTTACCGTAGATACCCAGAGCTCCTTCGAGGAGAGCCCCGAGCCGGGAGTGGACCCAGTGCGCGTGCCTATGGATATGAGTGTGGGCAAGTCCCACGGTTTCCACAGGGAACTTGACGGCGACGAAATACTCATCACCGCAGACACGGTGGTCATAGTGAGTGGAGAAGTCCTGGGCAAGCCGCATTCCAGGAATGAAGCCGTGGAAATGCTGGAAAAGCTTTCCGGCCGCAGCCACCAGGTGGTGACGGCAGTGACGATGCGGAGCAGGGACGCAGAGCGCAGTTTTTCCGTGAGCACGGATGTGGTTTTCCACGTACTCCCCAAGGAAAACATTGATTACTACGTAGATACATATAAGCCTTACGACAAGGCCGGGGCCTACGCAATCCAGGAATGGATAGGATACACCGGCATCAAGGAAATACGCGGGTCATATTATAACGTGATGGGGCTTCCGGTAGCAAAGCTTTACCGCGAGTTGGAGGAATTCATCAAGCTCTGATGTCCCGGTCCCGTTTCACATACCCGTTCAGATACTTGCCATCCCCTGCCATCAGGGAGGCAGCCGCGGCACTCGTGGACCGGATAGACGCAACTCCCGCGCTAAAGGCTTGTTTCGCCGAAGGCAAGATGCTCGGCGTACTCCTCACCGACCGTGGTCCCATATACGCTTTCAGCGGACTCGCGGGCGGCAAGGCGCAGATCGACGGTTTCGTGCCCCCGATTTACGATTACACCCCTGGGGACGGGTACTTCCGCCGTACTGAAGCACAGATCTCCACAATGCAGGACGGGCCTCTGAAAGCCCGGGAATCCGCCCGGCTGCAGGAATGGTTGTTCCGGCAGTACAAAGTCTGCAACGCGCGAGGAGAGTGGAGCGACGTATATTCGATATTCGCCGAAAGGGGCCTGATTCCCCCGGGAGGCACCGGAGACTGCGCGGCTCCAAAACTTTTGCAATATGCTTACGTACACGGACTTACCCCACTTGAAACGGGCGAGTTCTGGTACGGTGAAACACGGGAGCAGGTGCGCGAGCAAGGTCGTTTCTACCCGGCTTGCACCGGAAAATGCGGCCCTCTGCTGAGCTTCATGATGCAGGGTCTGGATGTGGAGCCCAACCCTCTGGACAGTGACTACCTTTACAGCGAACCAAGAATCATCTACAGCGACGAGGCCCTGGTCGTGGCAGACAAGCCTTCGGGTATGCTGTCGGTTCCGGGAAGAAGCAGCCGCATTTCGCTTCTCGACCTGCTCGCGGAGCGCTTCGGGGAAGCATACTCCTGCCACCGTCTGGATATGGACACCTCCGGCCTGATGGTCTATGCCAGGACTCGGGAGGCAAAGGCCCTCATCGACGCTCAGTTCGCCAGGGGTGAGGTCCAGAAGGCCTACCGCGCCCGGCTCGACGCATCCCGCGTCCCCTTCCGGCACCGCAGGAAAGGCACAATCGCCCTTCCTCTTTCTTCGGACTATTACGACCGTCCGCGCCAGATAGTGGATTACGACTCCGGGAAGACGGCAATCACCGAATACGAAGTGCTTGAGCAATTCCCGGACGGAGAGATGGACGTGCTCTTCCGCCCCAGGACGGGACGGACCCACCAGCTGAGGGTGCACGCGGCCCATCCCCAGGGTCTTGGAAGGCCTATAAAGGGAGACAGGCTCTACGGCAGCAACTCGGCCGGACGCCTTTGGCTGCACGCTTCCTCCCTGAGCTTCCGCCACCCGCTCAGCGGAGAAATCCTCAAGTTCGAAGCCTGAAATATAGCTATATGTGGACAAATGTCCTTATATTTGCACAAAACCACAGTATATGAGTTCTTACACACCTTCAAAATTACCGAACACGCGAATTGACGTGGCGGATATACTTCGAGGCATTGCTATCGGCGGAATCGTGCTCATCCATTTCATAGAGCACCTCAACTTCTACAATTTCCCCGAGGCTTCAAGTCCCTTCTGGGCAACTTTGAACGGCGCCGTTTGGGATACGACCTTCTATCTTCTTGCAGGAAAGATGTATGCCATTTTCGCACTTCTATTCGGATTGAGTTTCTTTATCCAGCACGACAACGCTGCCCAGAAAGGCATAGATTTCCGCCCACGTTTCGCCTGGAGAATGCTTCTGATGATGGTATGGGGCCTTATCGACCTCTTCTTTTACAATGGAGACATTCTTTTTGTATATGCGGTATGCGGTCTGATCGTGCTGCCTTTCATACGCTGTTCGAACAAGGTCATCCTGGGCATAGCGGCTTTCCTTGCCCTCCAGCCCGTAGAGCTGTACTGCATAATATCAGGGTTTGTCAACCCTGAACTTCCTGCATTCGACCTTGGCAGCGGAGCACACTGGAGTGCCCTGTATCAGGCTTGCGCCAATGGCTCTCTCCTCGATGTGGGCAAGGCAGGCATAATGCACGGACTCCCGGTCAACTTCCTCTGGGCTGCAGAAAACGGGCGTCTGACCCAGAACATTCTGCTTTTCCTGGTAGGCATTTACTTCGGTCGCAAGCGCCTCTTCTACAACGAGGGCGACAATCTCAAAGTCTGGAAAAGGCTCCTTATTGCGGCATCATGCTCCCTGGTGGTTCTCATCCCTCTGTATGAACTCCTCCCGGGCTCTACAGAAATCGCAAGAGTGGACCGCGCCCTCAACGTGCTCCTCAATATGTGGAAGAACTTCGCAATGATGCTGGTAATCGTGTCCGGCATCGTGCTTCTCTTCTACCGTACCAAGGCCCATGACTTCCTCCTGAAGATTGCCCCTTACGGCAAGATGAGTCTTACGAACTACCTCGGACAATCAGTATTCGGTGCCCTGCTCTTCTACGGCTGGGGTTTCGGGCTGTACCAGTACTGCGGACATACCGTCAGCTGGCTGATGGGAGCCGCCTTCATCTGCCTCCAGTATATCTTCTGCCGCAACTGGCTCAAGACCCACAAGCGTGGTCCTTGCGAAGAGCTCTGGAGCCGTGCCACCTGGATTGGGGCGAAAAGGTAAATCCGTATTTTTGAAACGCAAAGGGCGACCCTGGAAGAGATTGACTGCTTCCAGGGTCGTTATAGTAATATGTGATAAAAAATTTGTAATGTCATTACGTACTTATGCAAATTTATTCGTATATATTAGTGTAAAATACAATGAATGAAAGCTAACCGAAAAGATAACACTGATTTCCAACTTGTAAGCAATATCATAAGAGGAGACATCAAATCGTTCGACGTTCTGTTCGAACGATACTATCCCTTGCTCTTCACCTTTGCTTTCAGGATGTTGAAAGACAGGGAAGCAGCTGAAGATATCACCCAGGAATGCTTCATCAAGTTATGGCTATATCGTGACAGGCTGAAACCTGAACTGCCGGTCAAGAATATTCTCTACAAGATAATACGAAACAGCTGTCTTGATTATTTCCGCTCCAAAAAGGAAGTCCTCAAATCTCTGGTCTCATCCCT
>SFJB01000148.1 GCA_004555145.1 Bacteroidales bacterium
ATCCTTCATCCTTTTTCTTCTCTCTGTCCAATATGTATTGTAGTCATACAATTTCTCCGTCAAAATCGTCATATTTTTTATTGCTTCCCAAAGAAAAAAAGAGTATAATACAATATTGCCTGAAATGATTAGGCAATGTTATTTTTGTTAAAAATTGTTAAATATAAAAATTTTAATATGGAGGAAACAAATGAGTAAGAAGAAGTACGTATACCTTTTTAGCGAAGGCAACGCCCAGATGCGTGAGCTGTTGGGCGGCAAGGGCGCAAATCTGGCCGAGATGACCGGCTTGGGTCTGCCCGTTCCTCCGGGATTTACCGTGACTACCGAAGCCTGCACTCAGTACTATGAGGACGGAAAGTGGATCAACGAAGATATCGTAGCTGAGATATTCGAATATCTCGGCAAGCTGGAAAAGATCACCGGCAAGAAGTTCGGCGACAGTGAGAATCCCCTGCTGGTATCCGTCCGTTCCGGCGCCAGGGCCTCCATGCCCGGCATGATGGATACCATACTTAACCTGGGCCTGAATGAGAAGGTAGTAGAGGTAATAGCAAAGAAGTCCAACAACCCCCGCTGGGCATGGGACTGCTATCGCCGCTTCATACAGATGTATTCCGACGTAGTTATGGAGGTTGGCAAAAAGTACTTTGAGCAGCTCATAGATAAGCTCAAGGCAGAGCGCGGAGTCACCATGGACACCGAGCTCACAGCCGAGGACCTCAAGACCCTTGCCCATCAGTTCAAGGGCGAATACAAGAAGAAGATCGGCAAGGATTTCCCCGACGATCCCAAGGATCAGCTCCTCTATGCCATAAAGGCCGTATTCCGCAGCTGGGATAATCCCCGCGCCAACGTATACCGCAGGGATAACGACATACCTTACTCCTGGGGCACCGCTGTAAACGTACAGATGATGGCGTTCGGTAATATGGGCGATGACTGCGGTACCGGCGTTGCATTCACCCGCAACCCCGCCACCGGCGAAAAGAAGCTGTTTGGCGAGTTCCTGACCAACGCTCAGGGCGAGGACGTTGTGGCCGGTGTCCGTACTCCTATGCCCATCAGCGAGATGGCAGAGAAGTTCCCCAAGGCATTTGCACAGTTTGAAGATGTTTGCAATATACTTGAAAAGCACTACCGCGACATGCAGGATATGGAGTTCACCGTAGAGAACCAGAAGCTCTACATGCTCCAGACCCGCAACGGCAAGCGTACCGCCTCCGCAGCACTGAAGATCGCCTGCGATCTGGTGGACGAGGGCATGATAAGCGAGCAGGAAGCTGTGGCCATGATAGAGCCCCGCACCCTTGATACTCTGCTCCATCCCCAGTTTGACGCCGCAGCGGCCAAGAAGGCAGAAGTAATAGGTAAGGCTCTCGGCGCATCTCCCGGCGCTGCTTCCGGCAAGATCGTATTCACCGCCGAGGATGCAAAGGCTGAGGCCGCAAAGGGTGAGAAGGTTGTACTGGTACGCCTTGAGACCAGCCCCGAGGACATCGAAGGCATGAAGGCCGCACAGGGCATACTGACCGTGCGCGGCGGCATGACCAGCCACGCGGCGGTAGTAGCCCGCGGAATGGGCAAGTGCTGCGTATCCGGCTGCTCTGCCATCACCATGGACGAAGCAAACAAGTGCTTTACCCTCTCTGGCAAGACCTATCACGAGGGTGATTGGATAAGCTTCGACGGTTCCAACGGCAACGTATACGACGGCGTTATCCCCACTGTTGACGCTTCCATAAGCGGCGAGTTCGGCCGCATCATGGGCTGGGCGGACAAGTACCGCAAGCTCAGCGTGCGCACCAACGCCGATACTCCTCACGACGCTAAGAAAGCCCGTGAACTGGGTGCAGAGGGCATCGGTCTCTGCCGCACCGAGCATATGTTCTTTGAGGGCGACCGCATCGAGGCTATCCGCGAGATGATTTGCTCCGACACCGTTCAGGAGCGCGAGACTGCTCTTGCAAAGCTGCTGCCCATGCAGCAGAGCGACTTCGAGGGCATCTATGAGGCAATGGAAGGCTACCCTGTAACCATTCGCTTCCTGGATCCCCCGCTTCACGAGTTCGTTCCCACCGAGGAAGCAGACATTGAGCAGCTTGCAAAGGCGCAGGGCAAGACCGTTGAGCGGATAAAGGCCATCATTGCCAGTCTCCACGAGTTCAATCCCATGATGGGTCATCGCGGCTGCCGCCTGTCCGTTACCTTCCCCGAGATCGCTGCAATGCAGACCCGCGCGGTCATTCGTGCAGCCATCAACGTGCAGAAGAAGCATCCCGACTGGAACCTGGTACCCGAGATAATGATCCCTCTCATCGGCGACGTGAAGGAGCTTGCATATGTTAAGGCGATCGTCACCAAGACTGCCAACGAAGAGATGGAAAAGGCCGGTTTCAAGCTGGACTACAAGGTTGGTACCATGATAGAGATCCCCCGCGCGGCACTTACTGCCGATGAGATCGCCAAGGAAGCCGAGTTCTTCTCCTTTGGCACCAATGATCTGACCCAGATGACCTTCGGCTTCAGCCGTGACGACGCAGGCAAGTTCCTGAACGCCTATTACGACAAGAAAATCTACGAGAACGATCCCTTTGCCAAGCTCGACCAGAAGGGCGTTGGCAAGCTGGTAAAAATGGCCGCCAAGATGGGCCGCGAGACCCGTTTCGACATTCACATGGGAATCTGCGGCGAGCACGGCGGAGATCCCTCCAGCATCGAGTTCTGCCATAAGGTAGGTCTGGACTACGTATCATGCTCCCCCTTCCGCGTACCTATAGCTCGCCTTGCGGCAGCTCAGGCAGCCATAAAGGAAAACAAGTAATTCAGTAAATTTAAAGAAGGCCGTAAGGCCTTCCCAGAGTG
>SFJB01000149.1 GCA_004555145.1 Bacteroidales bacterium
CAGCGCTGCTCGTCGAGGTATCTTTCGAGCTTGGGGATTACGCCTATGGTGCTGAGGGTGATGCGCTTGGGACTCCACGCGAAGCCCCACGGAGCCGTGAGTATCTCTATCGCCCTGCTGACTGCCTCATAATTGTCGAGAGGCTCGCCCATACCCATAAATACGGTATTGGTAAGGGCCAGGGGCTCGTCTATTCCCGTGAACTGGTTGAGTATTGCCGCGGCATCAAGATTGCCGTGAAAGCCTTGCCTGCCGGTCATGCAGAAGCGGCAAGCCATCTTGCAGCCAGCCTGCGAACTCACGCACAGAGTGCGCCTCTCACCGTCCGGAATCATCACAGCCTCGACAGCTGATTTCTCGCTGCCGCCCGCAAGCTCGCATTCGACGGGAAAGAGGTATTTTACCGTCCCGTCACTGCTCTGCGCCCTGCCTATCGGATCCAGGCAGCCCAGATCATACCGCTCCGAAAGCTTCTGCCTGGCCTGTTTCGAAATGTTGACCATCCTCTCCCAGCTGCGCACCCTTTTGACATACAGCCAATCGGCGAGCTGAGCACCCACGAAGGGCTTCAGTCCGCACTCCGCGGCGGCCGCCTTAAGCTCCGCCAGATTCATTCCAAGCAGTTTTTCTTTCATAACACACAAATATAAGAAATCTTTGGATATTGCATCGCCGATTTTTGTAACTTTGCTCTATGAACGATGCTCTCAAAGCCATACTGAAAGATTTCTCCTTTTATCTCAAAGTGGAGCGCAGGCTCTCTGCCAACACTGCCGCAGCATATACCGGCGACGTGGAAGGCTTCTTTTCAGCCTGCTCCCTTATGCCGGGAGAGGTATGCAAGGAAGACATAAGGGAGCATATCGCAGCGCGGGCCGGGAAAATCTCGAAGCGAAGCCAGGCCAGGCTACTGAGCTCCCTGAAGGCGTTTTTCGACTGGTGCATAGTCGAAGGGGAACGCAAGGACAATCCCTGCGACGCGGTGGATTTCCCGAAACTGGGCCAATACCTGCCTGAAGTGCTGTCTGTGGAGGAGGTGGAGGCCATAATGGATTCCGTGGACCTGCGCAGCCCTTCCGGAGTCAGGGACAGGGCCATACTCGAGCTGCTGTACGGATGCGGTCTGCGCGTGTCGGAACTCTGCGGCCTTAGAATTTCACAGGTCTATCTGAACGAAGGATTCGTGCGCGTGGTGGGCAAGGGAGACAAGGAGAGGCTGGTGCCGCTAGGAGAGCCTGCGGCGGACGCTTTCCGCGCCTGGCTGGACATACGCCCCGAGCCGGCGGAAGCGGCATTCCAGGACAGCGCTTTCCTCAATCTCCGCGGCACGCCGCTCAGCCGTGTGTCCGTGTTCAAGATGATCAAGAAGCAGGCGCTACTTGCAGGCGTGGACAAGGAAATCTCACCGCACAGCTTCAGGCACAGTTTCGCGACTCACCTCATCGCAGGAGGCGCCGATCTGCGCATAGTGCAGGAAATGCTTGGCCACGAGTCCATTCTCACGACAGAAATCTACACCCACATCGATTCCAGGACCTGGCAGGCATCCGTGCTCGAGCATCACCCGTGCAAGGATTGATTTGGAAACACGGACTTGATTATGTAATTTTGCGGGATGAAATTTTGGCGCAACATATTGCTGGCGGTGCTGGTTCTGGGCGCACTGAGCGCTTGCGAGCCGGAGGAGAAGGTGTACGAAGGTACGCCCGACACCGTGTTCATATACCTTGGATTGGGATACAACAATCTCAGCCTCAATCTTCTGAGCAATCTGGACGAGATGCTGGAGGATGTGCTGCCGGGAAAATCCAGGGACGAGGTAATGCTCGTATATATGCACAGTACGGCCAGGAACGGCGATTACAGCACGGCCAACCCGCCCTGCCTTATGAGACTGTGGCGCGACCGGGGCGTTAGCAGCATAGACACATTGAAGGTGTATGAAAACGTAAGCATCAGCGCCGACGCCGGAAACATCTCGGAAGTGCTCAGCGACGTGAAGCGCCTCTTTCCTGCAAGGCACTACGGTGCCCTGCTTTCCTCGCATGCCACCGGATGGCTCCCTGCGGGATATCTGTACAGGAGCCAGCAATTCTCCGTTGCCCGCACCTCCGATGCGGAGGGCACGGCCTTTCCTGAGACCAAGTCCGTGGGCGCGCAGAGCCTGAGGAACAGTTCAGGGATACTCAGCAACTACGAAATCGACATCAAGGACTTCGCTGCCGCCATACCGATGAAGTTGGACTATCTCATTTTCGATGCCTGCCTTATGGGCTGTGTGGAGGTGGCCTACGAGCTTAAGGACGTATGCGACAAGCTGGTCTTCTCCCCCACCGAAGTTCTCACGATGGGCTTCAACTATCGCACTCTCTCCCACAATCTGTTTTCCTGGGACGAGCCTGATCTCGGACAGATTGCCCTGGACTATTTCAACGCCTACGACGTTCAGAGCGGATACAGCCGCTCCGCCACGGTCAGCGTCGTGGACTGCACCAAGGCGGATGCCCTTGCTGAATGTTTTGCCTCCATTGTGGATAATAACGGTTCAGGGATGATGTACCTGGACAGATCCAAGGTTCAGACGTACTTCTACGATTACAAGCACTGGTTCTACGACCTGAGGGACTATGCTCTCAAAGCCGGAGCATCCAGCTCCGAGATGCAGGCTCTGGACAAGGCTCTGGAGGATTTTGTAATCATTCACAGGGAAACCCCGAGCTTCTTTGACGTGGATCTGGAGCGCTGCTGCGGAATCAGTTCCTACATACCTAACTCTTCGGAGCCTGAATTGAATGAGTATTACAGGAGCCTGGGTTGGAATAAGGCTGTAGGCTTGGTAAAATAGATTTTTTTG
>SFJB01000150.1 GCA_004555145.1 Bacteroidales bacterium
AGGATTGGCAGCGAGCATAAGGACTCTTGGACTCATAACCCCTATTACCGTTAGGAAAATCGCCGAGAACAGATATCAGATCATCAGCGGCGAAAGACGCTACAGGGCTTGTCAGATGGTCGGAATGACGGAGATTCCGGCCTACATCCGCGAGACCGACGACCAGGGAATGCTGGAAATGGCCATCGTGGAGAATGTACAGAGGGAGAATCTCGACCCTATCGAAGTGGCTCTCAGTTACCATCTGCTCCTCACCGAGTGTAATCTCACGCAGGAGCAGATGGCCGACAGACTTGGCAAGAATCGCTCTTCGGTAGCGAACCAAATAAGGCTTCTGAAGCTGCCGGTTAAGGTTCAGCACGACTTGAAGGTAGGACAGATCAGCGTAGGTCACGCGAAAGTTCTGCTTTCCATCGACGATCCGGACCTTCAGAGCAAGCTTTGCGACTACACGATAAAGAATGCGCTCAATGTCCGCCAGCTCGAGCAGAAGGTAAAGGCATTATTGGCTAAGGATAATGCGCCTGCAGAAAGGCCGAAGGCAGTGGAAGGGGCGAGCATGATGCCGGAGCTGCATAAGGACCTCTGCCGTGAAGTAGCGAAATACTTCAAGGGGAAGATTAGCCTTAAGCGTAACGATGACGGAAAAGGTTCCATCACTATCAACTTCAGTTCCGACGCTGAAGTAAACCGCTTTCTTGATGCGATTAAAAACAGTTAGAATACTTCTTATATGTGGGCTGGCCCTGCTTTTGAGTAAGCCTTGCTGCCTTGCGCAGTTCAAGGATGAAGCCTTTTCACAGAATTACGGCGACGTGGACGGCGAGCAGGCCGACACCACGAGTAAGATATTCGACGTAAAGAAATATTTTCACGCACTTGGCCACAAGACCACGATGAATGTAGCCACTTCTTTCGAGGGCTCGCTCGTGTGCGTGGGAGGAATGCAGATTTATAATAAGGATTACTGGAAACTCCCCATCGTCTATGGCGGAATCGCTGCCGGAATAGGTGGCGGCATCTACTACGGGTCGCATGGTAACTCGAAGGCCGGCACGCTATGCTATCTGGGAGCGGGTCTTACGTACTGGGCCTCATTGATGGATGGAGTAATCAGTTACGAGCCAAATGATTGGCCTAATCCTCAAAAGGCCACTCTCTATTCCCTGCTGCTTCCCGGACTGGGCCAAATCTACAATCACGAGATCTGGAAACTGCCCATTTACTGGGGCGTAATCATCGGAAGCGGCTGCTACTACCTGAAGTTCAAGGAGAATTTCGAGCGTTTCCGCGCCATCTATAATTCCGGAGACAGCACCTACATAAGCACGGAGACGGCCAAATATTATAAGGACATCTACCGTCGCTATCGTGACTACGCGCTCCTTTTCACGGTCGCCGGCTACCTGCTTCAGGTCATAGACGCGAATGTCTTCGCCTATATGCACGACTTCGAGATTTCCGATGACATCACGATGAGAGTAAGCCCGACCCTCATATCGCCTACCCTGCCTACGGGAAATAGCTACGCACTGGGTGTAGGTAACGCCGCACCTGCCCTGGGCGTGGGCCTGAGCCTGAAATTCTAAAATCGCACATAGGCCTTTACTTCCCATTTGTCCGCCTTGTCGGAAAAGTAAAAGGTATACCCGGCCTTAATGGCCCATCGTTTAGAGTCTCGCGCGAAAAGCGAGCATTCAAGTCCTTTTCCATAATAGGCGGGCACGCTGAAAGAGCCGGGGACGTCGCGGGCATAGGCGTATAGTCTGTCGTCCCACTTTCGCGCATCAAAATAAAGCACCCTGCACAGCACCTGTCTTAACCCGGCCTCGAGATAACACAGTCCGGACCAATCCTTCCCCTTATGCACCTGCACCCTTCCACCATAATAAAACGGCTCCCCGGACGCACTCACAGACGCTCTCATTTCGTTTTTCATCCCCGACGCGTATTTCCAACTATGCCTAAGCTCCCCTTCTATCTGAAATTCTCCCCACTCCGCCGTCCAATTCCACTTTTCGAGGCCTCGCGCACTTAACTCCTGCCCTCGGAAAAGCACCTCTCCCACTGCACTAAATGCCTGCCAATCAGCACCCAAGCCCACAGCACTCTGCCCTGGCTTCAGCCCCGTCACATTGGAATTCTGCACAGAAAACGACTCGCTTCGAGCCTTTACAAATGCCCCCACGCGCTTTCGGTACGCGATATTACAGTACAGCCCACCTACCGCAGCCGAGCCCAGAACCCCATCCTTATAATAAAGTGCGCCCTCGGACCACAGAGTGAACAGGCCAAGTGTCGCCTTCATATCTACGCTCGCCCCGCAGGCTCCATTTTCATAAAGCGCAGTGAGCGAATAACTTCCCCTCGCCGTATAAAACCCATAATTCATAATGGCCAATCCCTTCTCCGTCAGGCCAATGCCCAGTGCGCTGCGCTTCCAGGACCACGTCGACGCCACACCCACTAGAGACGCGGAGCTCACGCTCGAACTTAGCCCCGTGGGATTACGAGAGAATCCTGCCAAATCGTACAATCCGCTCATAGAAAAGCCGTTCCACAGGAGCAAGCCCTGAGCGAAACGGGCATTGAACCCGCCTACTACCAGCTTTTCCAGATGCCTGCGACCGCTCAGACTCACACTGAATGCCGGCCTATCATCTCTAATCGCCATTAATGCGGTTACCTTCTCCCCATAGGCCAATTCACACTTGGCCAATGTCCCCACCCCGGAGGGTCTGACTGATTCTCTGATGCTTCCGGTGAATTTCACTTCCGGCCTATATGCACGATTCGATTTGAGA
>SFJB01000029.1 GCA_004555145.1 Bacteroidales bacterium
CACCTCACTGCAGCTGCGCCGCTACTTTACCGACCTGACGGACAAGTACTTCACAAGCTCCATCGCCCTCGTGCACTCGCGTTTTTCCACCAATACCTTTCCGACCTGGAGTCTTGCTCAACCGTTCAGAATGATAGGCCACAACGGGGAAATCAACACGATACGAGGCAACCGTCTCTGGATTAAGGCCCGCGAGACCCTGCTCCGCACCGATAAGCTGGGACGTGTCACCGATAACATCAGCCCGGTCGTGGAGCCCGGTATGAGCGACAGCGCTTCTTTCGACAACGTGCTGGAGTTCTTCACTCGCGCCGGCTATTCCATCCCCCACGCCCTCTCGATGCTGGTGCCGGAGAGCTACAAGGAAGGTAACCCGTTGAATCACAAACTCAAAAGTTTCTACGAATATCATTCCATCTTTATGGAACCGTGGGACGGACCTGCGACCATAATCTTTTCCGACGGCCGTTATGCCGGCGGAATGCTCGACCGCAACGGACTCAGACCGTGCCGCTATCTTGTGACCAAGGGCGGAATGTTGGTGATGGCCTCCGAGACAGGGGTGTGCGACATCCCTGCCGATCAGATAGCATCCAAAGGCCGTCTCCGTCCCGGAAAGATAATGATGGTGGACACTCTCAAGGGAAAGATTCTGCGCGATGAAGAGATCAAGGCCGTCCTCAGCGACGCCCACCCGTACTCGGAGTGGCTGCACAGCGGCCGAATCGTGCTCAAAAACATACACAGCGGCCGCAAGGTTGAGCATTCACTCCCTGATTATCACAGACTTCTGCGCGCATTCAACTACAGCAAGGAGGATGTGGACCGCATTATAGTGCCTATGGCAACAGAGAGCGCCGAGCCGCTCTACGCTATGGGAGACGATACCCCGCTTTCCGTGCTGTCCGAGAAGCCGCAGCGTTTCTTCAACTACTTCAAGCAGAAGTTCGCGCAGGTCACCAACCCTCCTATCGACTCCATACGCGAGAGCACGGTGATGTCTCTGACCAGCTACATCGGTGCCGTGAAAGGCGACATACTCACCCCTTCGTCGGATTTGTGCAAAGTGGTGAAACTCAGCTCTCCCATACTCTCCAATGCGGAACTGGAGACCTTGCGCAACCTCAGATACAAGGGTTTCCGTACCATCACCCTGCCTATGCTCTTCGAGGCTGAAGGAGGGGAGAAGGCGCTGGAAGCTGCCCTGTCCTCCCTGTGCAAGGATGCCATCAAGGCTGTGGATGACGGCTACAACTACATCATAATCAGCGACCGCAACGTGGACAGCACCCACGCCCCTATTCCGTCGCTGCTTGCGACGGCGGCGGTGCACCACCACCTCATCCACAGCATGAAGCGTTCGCAGACTGCTATTATCGTGGAGTCTGCGGAAGTGTGCGAGGTCATGCACGTGGCGCTGCTGGTGGGCTACGGTGCGAGTGCCGTCAACCCGTATATGACTTTTGCGATACTGGACGACCTGGTGAAACGCAAGGCGATTCAGCTCGATTACCCCGCCGCAGAGGAACATTATGTCAAGGCTGTGGACAAGGGTATGCTCAAGATACTCTCCAAGATGGGTATTTCAACCATAAGAAGCTACCGCGGCGCGGCCCTGTTCGAGAACCTGGGCGTGAGCCAGGAGGTGCTGGACAAGTATATGGGCGGAGGCATTTCACAGATAGGTGGCGTGAGCCTCAGCGACATAGCTTCCGACGTACTCAGAGCCCACAGGGCGGCATTCGGGGAAGCTGAAGTGACGCAGGAGCTCGAGGATCTCGGCCTGTATGCTTACCGCAAGGGTGGGGAAACGCACGCGTGGGAGCCGTCCAGGGTGCGCCTGCTGCAGAAGGCGGTGCGGGAGAACGATTACGAAGCCTTCAAGCAGTTCAGCGCGGCTTCCGAAAACAGGACTGCGCCTAAGTACCTGCGTGACCTGATGGAAATAGAGAGCGACAGGCAGCCTATAGACATATCCGAGGTCGAGAGTGAGGAAAGCCTGATGAAACGTTTCGTGACTGAGGCAATCTCATTCGGAGCAATCAGCAAGGAGGCCCACGAGACCATAGCGCGGGCGATGAATTCCATTGGAGGACAGAGCAATACAGGCGAGGGCGGAGAAGATCCTGAACGCCAGATTCCGCTTCCCGACGGCAGCTCTGCGCGCAGTGCCGTGAAGCAGGTGGCATCTGGCCGTTTCGGCGTGGACGCGGAATACCTCATAAGTGCAGACGAAATACAGATCAAGGTCGCCCAGGGCGCAAAGCCGGGCGAGGGCGGACAGTTGCCGGGATTCAAGGTTAACGAGCTCATCGCGAAGACGCGCCACAGCGTGCCTGGAATTACCCTGATTTCACCTCCACCTCACCACGACATCTACTCTATCGAAGACCTGGCACAACTCATCTACGATCTCAAGAATATCAATTCCGATGCACGCATAAGCGTGAAACTTGTTTCTGAGGCAGGTGTGGGCACGATTGCGGCAGGAGTGGCGAAAGCCAAGGCCGACGTGATCCTAATCAGCGGCGGCGACGGAGGCACGGGTGCGAGCCCGGCAAGTTCCGTGAAACACACCGGCAGCCCAGCGGAGACCGGACTTGCGCAGGTGCAGCAGACCCTGGTGGTGAACGGTTTGCGCGGAAAGGTGCGTCTCCAGGTGGATGGAGGCCTCAAGACGGCGCGCGACGTGCTTTTCATGGCAATGCTCGGAGCCGAGGAGTTCGGCTTCGGTACGGCATCTATGGTATCGCTAGGCTGCCTTGTGTGCCGCAATTGCAACAAAAACATCTGCCCTGTGGGCATTGCTACTCAAAGTCCTGAGCTCAGGGCAAAGTTCGCCGGGAAGAAAGAAGATCTGGAAAACTACTTCCGCTTTATAGCCAGGCAGTTGCGTGAGTATCTCGCCCTTATGGGCTACAGCAGCCTCCAGGAACTTATCGGCCGCGCCGACCTGCTCCATAAGCGCAGTTATCCTCAGGAGTCAAAGGCGGCGAAAGTCTCACTTGACAGGGTGCTCTACATACCTGATGAGGCAAAGGACAACGACCGTACCTGCACGCTTGGCCACGATTCTGCCGTGCTCTGCGCCAAGGACCTGGAAGTGATGCAGATGATACGACCTGCCATAGATTCTGCCCGCAAGGTGAGTCTGGGCGTGCAGATACTTAACACCGACCGTAGTGTGGGTGCGATGATCAGCGGAACGGTGACCAAGCTCTACGGAGGCAAGGGCCTGCCTGATGACTGCATCACGATAAGCTATCGCGGTTCGGCGGGGCAGAGTTTCGGAGCCTTCCTTTGCCGGGGCCTCACTTTCCGCCTGGAGGGTGATGCCAACGACTATATGGGTAAGGGTCTTTGCGGAGGGCGGATAATAGTCACTCCGGATCCGGATGCCCAGTTCAAGGCGGAGGATAATATCATTGCCGGCAATACCATAGGCTACGGTGCAACATCCGGTGAGATGTTTATCAACGGAATGGTGGGCGAGCGCTTCTGCGTCCGGAACAGCGGTGCCAATGCCGTGGTTGAGGGCGTGGGTGACCATTGCTGCGAGTATATGACCGGAGGCAGGGTTGTGGTGCTTGGCAAGACAGGACGCAACTTCGCTGCAGGTATGAGCGGTGGCATCGCTTATGTGTGGAACCCGGACGGAGATTTCGATTTCTACTGCAATATGGATATGGTTGAACTCAGCCTGCTCGAAAGCGAAGAGGACAGGGCAGAGGTCAAGGGTCTTATCCAGGCGCATATGGAAAGAACGGGAAGCCCTCTGGCTTCCCGCATACTGTCGGAGTGGGATTCCCACGCCGCTGAATTCATCAAGGTTCTTCCTGTGGATTACAAGAAGCTGCTGTAGCTACTTGCCTATTGTTTTAAGCATCTCAGCCACAGCTGCTTCCAATTGCTTGTCTTCACCTCTCAGGGTGGAGGCAGGGTCGTTGTAAACCTCTATGTCCGGCTCGATCTGATGATTTTCGATGAAGCATTTCTCGGCCACTGACCAGGTACCCACCTGAGGGATGCCGAAGACGAGGCTGTTGTCGATGAGAGTCTCCCACCATACTGCGGTCATTGTCCCCGGAACCGGCGCTCCGATGAGCTTGCCTATTCCCAGCATCTTATATGCGTAAGGGGTGCCGGACGCATCTGAATAATTGTCTTCGCCCACGAGCATGCAGGACGGCTTGTTCCATTTTGTGAAAGGCTCATCGCCAATGTATTGACCGCGAGGGATGTACTGGTTGTAGAGTGTGCCGTTAAGGAAGGTGATGACGTCATCGTGGAGCCATCCGCCTCCGTTGTGGCGCGTGTCCACGATAAGCGCTTCGCATTTGCGGTACTTGCCCAGGGCCTTGGAGAACATCTCTCTGAAACTCGGGGAATCCATACCTTCGATGTGGATGTAACCTATTCTGCCACCGGACAGCTCTTCCACCATCTTCTCGCGCTGGCGCACCCACCTGCGGTAGAGGGTGCTGCTTTCTGAACTTGACGGAGTTACGAACAGTTCCTCGCTCTTGCGCTCTCCGGCCTTGCGTACGCTTATGGCTATGAGTTTGCCTGCCTTGTCGTCGAGCAGGGCCAGTTTGTCCTCGCCTGCCTTTATTTCGTGTCCTTCTATGGATTCGATGATGTCTCCCGCCTTGATTTCAGGGTCTGCGTAAGAGAGCACACCGCCCGGGAGCACTTCCTTGATGCGCAGGCCGTCACCGGCATAATTCTCGTCATAGAGCACGCCGAGATAGCCCCTGTTGCGGCTGGAAGGATACCTGTAACGGGCTCCGGTGTGTGAGCCGTTGAGCTCTCCCAGCATTTCGGAAAGGAGATCCTGGAAGTCGAAGTTGTTGTTGATGTGAGGGAGGAAGGCGGCGTAGTTGTCGTGGTAGTAGTCCCAATCCGTGCCGTGCAGGTCCTCGAGGTAGAACTTCTCCTTGACCTGCTTCCATATATGCTCGAACATGTACTCCCTTTCCTGCTCAGGCTTGTACTCGAATTCGCCCGAGTAGCTGATATATTCAAGCTTGCCGGAAGGGAGGGAGAGTTTGGTAATTCCGCGTCCTGAGAGTGCGTAGAGGTATTTGCCGTCTCCGGATGGGATGAAGCTGCCGGATACGCCCTTGGTGAGCACGCTTACGCTGCCTTCCTGGAGATCCCTGACGCAAAGGTCGTATCCTTTCTCGAGCCTCTGGGTGAAGTAGAGCTTCTTACCGTCAGGACTGAGGTAGTGGTCGCCCATCATATTTGAGTTGGGGGTAAGCCTGCGTATGCGGTCGTCTCTGGAGTCGAGCTGAAGCTCGAGCTTCTCGATGCGGTTCTTGGCCTTGTCAAGGGAATCCTTTTTCTCCTCTTTCTTCTCGGCCTTGGCTTCCTTGTCGCTCTTGAGCAGTTCGGCTATGCTGATGTCCTCCTTGCTGCGTCCGAATTCGGAGTAGGCCTTGGCATCGAAGAACATGATGAAAATGTCGCTCTCGGCACCCCAGCTTCCGTGGCTGCGATAGCCGTTCTTGTCTGATTCCCAGGTCATTGCCTTGCCTCCAAGCGCCCATTTGAAGTTGCCGTCGGAGTAGCCGCTTCGGGTGAGGTCCGTGATTTCGCCGCTTTCAATGTCTATGAGAGCCACGTCGGAATTGTTCCAGCCTCCGTCAGCCTGCCAGTTGCAGAGTATGTAGTGGCTGTCAGGGCTCCATTCGAATCCCTGGTCGCCGTCGCTGTAGGAGTAGTTCACTCCCTTGAAGAGGGACTTCTCCTTGCCGCTCTTTATATTCTTGATTACCAGTTCCGTGCGGTCGCGGTAGTAGGCTACCCACTTGCCGTCAGGGGATACGTCCGGCTGGAAACAGGTTTCTCCCGGGGTAGATACGAGCTCCTCCTTGATCTTGGTGGCGTAGGTGAAGAGTTTGTCTTCCTTGCGCTCGAGGGAACTCTTCCATACTCCCCAGTGACCGTTGCGCTCAGCCGAGTAGTAGAGTTCGCGTCCGTCAGGGGAGAACTCCACGTTGCGCTCCTGCTCCGGGGTGTTGGTGATGCGGCGGGTGGTGCGGTAGTCTGCCGATGTGACGAATACATCGCCCCTGAGCACTATCGCCATCTCCTTGCCGTCAGGTGATACAGCCAGTGAATTGGCTCCGCTGGAGAGGTTCATCTTCTGCAATTTGCGCTCGCTTTCGTCGCGCTTGAGGCTGATTTGAAGCTTTTTCGGTGACTCTCCCTCTCGCATGGTGTAGATGTCTCCGTTGCAGGAGTATGCCAGCAGACCGTCCCCGGATACTGAGAGGAACCGGACAGGGTTGCGGGTCTCAAAACTCAACTGTACGCTGACCTCAGGCCTGGAAAGGCTGCTCCGGTATATGTTGGAGGTCTTGCCGTCCCTTTCGCTGAGGTAATAGAAAGTGTCTCCGTCGGCTGCGAATACCGGATTGCGGTCCTCGCCCTTGAAGTCGCTGAGTTTGGTGAAACTGCTCTTTGGACTAATGCTGAGGCCTTCACCTGCAGGCGGAATGCAAATCCATATATCGCGGGTGACGGATGAGGTGTGGTGCTTGCGAAGAGGATCCTCGTAGCCTTTATAGTCCTCATACAGAATCGCTCCCGCGCCATTGACGCTTAAGGCTCCCATAGGCAGGGAACTGAGCAGACGGGGTATGCCTCCTTCAGTGCTGCAGCTGTAGAGCTGGGAACTGCCCGGGAAACCGTCGTAATCGTCACTGATCAGGGCTGCGTTGTAGGCGCTGAAAAGCACGGTGCCGTCGGCAAGTACGGCGAGAGGAGTTTCGTTGCCGGGAAGGGAGGTGAGCCGCTTGAGACTGCCTCCGTCAGCGGAGCAGATGTACAGGTCCTTGCTGCCTTCCCTGTAGGAAGCGAATACTATGCTTTTGCCGTCAGCAGTCCACAGAGGCTCGGAGTCGTAGGCTGGGTTGGAACTGAGCTGGACTGCTTCTCCGCCTTGGGTGCTGACTTTGTAAATGTCTCCCATGTAGCTGAAAGCCAGAGACTTTCCGTCAGGAGAGATGCTGTTCCGACGAATCCAGGACGGATTCTGGGCTGCGGCGCCGAGACTGATCGAGAGCAGCAGCGCTGCAAATGATGTTCTTTTGAATGACATATTTGTGAGATTTATCTTTTCCAACAACGCTGCAATTTAGAAAATATCTACGAAAAATCAAATATTGGCAGGTAATGAGAAAGTCAATCGCTGCTATCGAAACAAACAATAACCAAGCCTATTTAATTATTGAAATTAATTATACCTTTGCGGCGCAAATAATGTGGTTAGTTAACTGTAATTTATGAAAAAAACCATTTTGATGGCAGCTGTGGCTGCTACGGTTCTCGCAGCTTGCAGCGAGAAGAAAAACAGCAACGGCGATTATGCCAAATATGCAAGTGTCAACATCGGTACCGAGAATACGGCTTATATCGATGCCATTTCAATCTATGGGAAAGAGGTGCTCAATCTCTACCGCTTCGCCGCTATGGAAGCCGACAACATCTACTGGAAGCAGGTGTTCGGTGACAAGCAAACTCTGGAGAGCCTCGAAGACCCTCAGCAGCGCGAATATGCAATGATTAACTACGGCCCTTGGGACAAGATCAGCGGCAAGAGTTTCGTGGAAGGCTTCGCAAATGAGCCTGCAGGCCGTCTTTTCTACCCTTCCGATATGAGCGTGGAGGAGTGGGAAGAGTTTGACGATCCTGACAAGTCAAGCCCATATACACTTATCAAAAGGGATGTTGACGGGTCGCTGAAGACTGTGTGGTATCACGACGAATACAAGGACAATATAAATAAAATCTGCGATTACCTCAAGGCGGCTGCAGACCTCACCATAGTTCCCAGCGTGAGGGAGTATCTGCTCGCCAAGATCGACGGTCTGCGCAGCGACTCATATGAGCAGAGTGCAATCAAGTGGCTGGAGATGGGCGACAGCAAGATGGATCTTGTACTGGGACCTAACGAAAGCAGCGACGATCACCTGCACGGAATCAAGCGTTCATACAGCGCCTATGTGGTGCTGAAGAACCTTGAACGCACCGAGCAGATGCGCAAGTTCAGCGCTATGATGCCTGAGCTCCAGGCAGCTCTTCCTTGCCAGGAGAAGTACAAGGGCTTCAATCCTGGATCAGCTTCCACAATCTATGTTTGCGATGCCCTCTATTACGCAGGAGCTGCAAACTGCGGCATCAAGGACATAGCAATCAGCCTTCCTTTCGACACCAAGGTCCAGGAGGAAATGGGTACTCGCTGCATACTTATGCAGAACGTTATTTCCGCCAAGTTCAACGGTATTCTCATTCCTACCGCTGACCTTATCATCAGCGATGCGGACCGTGACCACGTCAATGACAAGGCCTTCTTCTGGAATGTGGCTTTCCGCGAGGTTGCCCACGGCCTTGGAGTCAAGAATACCCTGGACGGGCGACCTGTAGCCGCCGCCCTTGACAATATGGCTGATGTTGTCGAAGAGGTGAAAGCCCTTGCGATGGGACCTTACTTTGCAGCTGATGTAATCAACAGATATGAGGTGAACGATATCGTGACCGCCAACGATTGCTATGCAACCTTCCTCACCGCTCTTCTTCGTTCAGCCCGTTTCGGTACCGAGGAGTATGTGGGCAAGGCCAATGTCATCTGCTACAACTATCTCAAGCAGCGCGGTGCCTTCGAACGTCATCAGGATGCCTGCTACTACATCGACTACGCCGCTTTTGCCGAGGCACTGAAGTCTCTTGTGACCGAGGTTCTCGAGATTCAGGGCAATGGAGATTACCAGGCTGCAGCAGAGTTCGTGAAGAAATACGAGATGATTGACAAGGATCTCAATTCAGATGTATTCAATATGATGCTGGAGGGCATTCCTGTAGACGTGAAATTCAATTTCGTATGGTAAGCGGAACTGCATATTCAATACTGCTCTTTGCCATAGTCATTACGGCTGGACTCTGCCTGGCAAAGCTCAATTTCAAGGGTATTACCATCGGTTCCACCTGGATACTCTTCGTGGGCATAGTTATGGGCCACTTCGGCTTCCTTCCCAATGCCAGGGTCCTGGCTTTCATGAAGGATTTCGGACTTATTCTTTTCGTTTATTCGATAGGTCTGCAGGTAGGCCCGGGTTTCTTCTCCTCATTCAAGAACGGGGGAGTGAAACTGAATCTCCTTGCAGTGGGTCTGGTGCTGATGGCTGCGATCACCGCCTTCGTGATTCATCTTGTGAGCGGCGAGAGTCTTCAGACTATGGTGGGAGTGATGTCCGGTGCGGTCACCAATACCCCGGGACTGGGTGCTGCGCAGCAGACTCTGATAGACGTGAAAGGCTCGGGATCTGAGACTTCCGTGCTCGCATCGGCTTATGCCGTAGCCTATCCTATAGGTGTGCTGGGTGTGCTTGCCCTGATGATACTGCTCAAGGCAGTGTTCAAGGTTGACCTGGAAAGGGAGGCTGAGCAGATTGAGGCTCAGAGTTCCACTGCAGACGGTGCCAGACGTATGCACTGCGCAGTCAGCAATCCTGCAATTGTGGGCAAGCGCATTGCCGACGTACTGGATGAGGAGCTCAAGAACGAGATGGTGATATCCCGCATTATGAGGGGAGGGGAGGAGTTCGTGCCCAATCAGGACACTGTGCTCAAGGAAGGAGACAAGGTGCTGATTGTCACCACCCAGAAGTGCGTGGACAGAATCCGTATAGTGTTCGGCGCTGAAGTGCCTATGCATCTTGACGACTGGATAAAGGGCAGGAAGGGTGCGCCTCAGCTCATAAGGCTGGGCATTACCAAGACTGACCTCACGGGCAAGAAGCTGGGAGATATCCTTTTCAAGCTGCAGTATTCGGTGAGCGTGACCAGAGTGGTCCGTTCCGGTGTGGAGCTTGTGGCTTCTCCTGAACTTCGCGTGCAGGTGGGTGACTATCTGCAGGTAGTCGGCGACAAGGAAGGTATAGACGCAATTGCGAAGCTGGTCGGCAACAAGGCCTCAGCCCTGGACAAGCCGAATCTGCTCCCTATCTTCCTTGGAATTGCCATAGGTGTGGTGTTCGGCTGCATCCCTATCAGCCTGCCGGGTATCCCTCAGCCAATCAAACTGGGACTTGCCGGCGGTCCGCTGATAATCGCAATTCTCATCAGCTGTTTCGGTCCCCGTGCGCACATCACCACCTATACAACCCAGAGTGCCAATATGATGATACGTGAGATCGGCATCTCCTTCTTCCTCGCCGCTGTGGGACTCGGAGCCGGCAAGACCTTTGTCTCCTCCCTGATGGCAGGAGGATGGTGGTGGATACTTTACGGTGCCATCATTACCATAGTTCCTGTGCTGGTGATTTCCCTGCTTGCGCGCTATGTCTTCAAGCTGAATTTCTACCAGATTTGCGGTCTCATTGCCGGTGGCACGACCAATCCACCTGTCCTGGCTTTTGCCCAGAACGCCTACGGCAGCAAGTATGTTTCCGTGAACTATGCGACTGTTTATCCGCTCTCGATGTTTATGCGGGTGCTGGTAGCGCAGGTGATGATACTCCTGGCAGTAGCCTAGAAGGACGTTTCGCTGCCGCTCTCGTCAAATTCAAGATCGAAGTCAGAGATGAGCTGCTCAATCTCCACTGAGCTTTCAAGCCATATTTTGATTTCCTTACTCATAATACCTGTAATTTAGTCAACAACACTTGTGCTTCATTTACGGGTACAAAGTTAAGGCTCAAAATTGTCAACTTTTGACACAGGAAAAATAATTTGATTTTTCCTGTGTTTTTTTTCTGTCCTGCTCCTATCAGCCGATTACCAGACCGTCATAGGCAGGGTGGACGTGGGCAGGGAGCTCTCGCGCAAATTCTTCGTATTTGGGAAGGAGGTGGGAGATGTGTGTGATATAGGATTCGCGGGCACCGACGCGCTCGAAGAACTGAAGGCACTGCTCGAGGGAAGGGTGGGAACGGTGCTCTCCTATCTTCACGCAGCCCAGGGTGATGTATTCCACACCCTTGAGCTTTTCGTAATCCTCCTCGTCAATATGCTTTATGTCAGTGAGATAGGCAATGTTCCCGAAGCGGTATCCAAGGACGCTGAGTTCGTTTCCGCTAAGATGCCAGCCCTGGATGGGGACTATTGTAGCCACTGCATCTGCGGCAGATTCCGGGGCATAGTGCCTGTAGCCGAAGCCTTTTTCCCAGATGAGTACCTCTTCGTTGGCATTGGAATGTACCTGGAAGGGAGTCTTTCCGTCAATGGTGTGGACCCTCCATTCGGGGGAGCCGGGATACTTCTGTTCCGCAAAGGCATAACTGTATTCCTTCTTCAGGGACTCCACCACATACTGCTGGCAATAGATGTTTACGGGATGCCTTTCCACCAGATTGAAGGCCCTGATGTCGTCAAGGCCTCCGGTATGGTCCTTATGGTTGTGGGTGAGCAGAATGGCGTCAAGATGCCTGACTCCCTGCCTGAGCATCTGATAACGGAAATCCGGGCCTGCATCCACGAGTATGGTGAGTCCGCAATATTCGACGAGGACGGAAGACCTCAGACGTTTGTCCCTAGGGTCAGTGGAACTGCAGACCGGGCAGTCGCAGCCTATCATAGGCACGCCTTGAGAAGTACCGGTGCCAAGAAAAGTCAATTTCGCTTTCATCGGAGGGCAAAGATACGCAAAATATCTATGCGTTGTCCATCAATTTTCTGTATCGTTCGAGCTTTAGCGCATTGTCGGATTTGCCGGAATCGCCACGGCAGATGTCGCACTGTCCGCAATCGCAGCTTTCCTCCTGCCCGAAATAGCGGAGCAGGTGGCGCGAGCGGCATTCGTTGGTCTCGGAGGCGTACTCAATTATGGCTTCGGAACGTTGTATGTAGTTGTCTCTCAAGAATTTGTATTTATCGAGCCGCAGGTCCAGGTTGCCCGGCATCAAGCGGGAATGATGGAGCAGGATGACGCTGTCGTGCGAGGCCGGAACGTATTTGATCAGGTGGAGCACGGAAAGCGAATAGAGCAGTTCGCGCAGGGCTGGGATCTGCAGCCCGCATTTCGAGGCAAGGTACTGCTCGTCAACCGGGACGGTGTACGAGAATATGCCCGGGTAACGGCGCATCAGCTGCTCGAGCAGGTTCTCCAGACGCGTATCGTTGAACTTGTAATCGTAGAGCAACTTGCGGTCGATGATTATCTTTACGCGCGTGGGAATGTCCACGTCTTCGCTGTAACTGAGGTGGTCGGACATCTCAAGGTACTTGAGAGCGTAGAATACCTCGCTTTGCTTGAGCGAGTAGTGCCTGGAAAAGGCGTCAACGTCGAACTTGAGCTGGAGCCCGGCACCTTGTTCGTAGGCTATCCCGCTGAATATGTGAATCTTCTGATATATGTCCTCAATATACGAGGGGTCCGGGAATGACAGGCGTTGGAGCTGCTTGATGCGGTTTACATCGGAAGCGTTCCAAACAAGCACCGCCCAGGACCGGAGTCCGTCCCTGCCGGCGCGACCCGCTTCCTGGAAGTAGGACTCGGGACTGTCCGGGAGACTCAGGTGCACTACGAAGCGCACGTCCGGCTTGTCTATGCCCATACCGAAGGCATTGGTGCAGACCATCACCCTGATTTCGCCCCGTTTCCACGCTTCCTGGCGCTCGCTGCGCATTGCGGAACTCAGACCGGCGTGATAGAAGGATGCGCTTATGCCATTGGCTGTCAGGAAAGAGGCTATTTCTTCGCATTTGCTGCGGCTGCGCATATACACGATGCCTGAACCAGGCACTGACCTGCACACGGATAGCAGACGGCCGCTCTTGTCTTCGCACTTGCGGACTATGTAACTCAGGTTGGGACGCTCAAATCCGCTGCGCAGGAGCACGAATTTCTCCTTTTTCCGCGCCCTCTCGTTTTCCGTACCCTCGGGAACCAGTTTGTCGATGATGTCTTCCGCTACGCGCGGGGTTGCGGTGGCGGTGAGTGCGATGAGGGGAGCGTCCACAAGCTTGCGCAGCTCCGATATCCGGAGGTAATCCGGCCGGAAATCATAGCCCCATTGCGAGATGCAGTGAGCCTCATCCACTACTATATAATTGATATTCAAGATGTCGAGGTAGGAACGGAAGAGCTGGGTGGAAAGGCGTTCGGGGGAGATGTAAAGGAACTTGAAATCCCCGTATGCGGCATTGTTCAGGGCAAGGTCGATTTCGCGCCGGGGCATACCCGCATATACGGCAAGTGCCTTGATCCCCCGGCTTTCAAGGTTCTGGACCTGGTCTTTCATCAAGGCTACGAGGGGAGTGATAACCAGGGCTAAACCTTCTTTCATCATGGAAGGAACCTGGAAGCATACGGATTTGCCTCCTCCGGTGGGGAGTATCGCGAGCACGTCCCTGCCTTCAAGAGCGGCTGAGATGATTTCTTCCTGCATAGGGCGGAATGAATCATAGCCCCAGTATTGCTTCAAGGTTTCCGTTGCTGTCATAATCCTACCATCTGTTGTTATGGGCACTTACTTCGCTGGATTCGCTGAGCATCCTCAGAAATACCTCGGCTGACTTTTTGCGGTAGGCCTTTTTAAGCAGATGTATGCAACCCATCATCTTGTTTTGCGCTATATCCAGAGGAACTGCCTTCAACAGTGGTCTGTGGTATAGGGTGGAAGCGGAGAGCAGGGAGATGTTCTGACCCTCCTGCACTATGTCGAGAAGGAGGTTGACGTCGTCGAGCTCAACTCTGACGTTCAGAGGCGTCAGTCTCAGTTCGACAAGCTGTTCCAGGGCGTTCCTTGCCTGGAGACCTTTGGCTGGCATCACCATTCCCTGCGTTTCTATGTCCTTGAGTGTCAATGATTCCCTCTTGGCAAGAGGGTGGTCGTTGCGCATTATGACAGAGAGCCTGTCATCAAAGAGCACGTGAGACTCTATTTCTTCAAATTCGTCCAGTGGCTTGAAGGCTAGCACGAAATCCACTTCCCTTTTGCGCAGCATCTCCATAAGTTCGTTCATGGAGCGGCTGTGTATGGTAAGCTTTACTCCCGGATAGTCGGCCAGGAAGTTGCGCAGGGTCTCCTTGAGTATAGGGCAGAAAGAGAAGGTGGTGCCAATGATCAGTTCCCCGCCGAGCATGGCCTTCAGATCGCTGATCTGATTCTTGCAGTCGCGGGCGGCGAGCAAGGTCTTTTCTGCAAGTGGCAACAGGCGAGCCCCGCCTTCCGTGAGCCTGACCGAATGGGAGTCCCTTTGGAAAAGCTGGGTTCCGAGTTCGTCCTCGAGAGTCTTGATCTGTTGGGAAAGCGTGCTCTGGGTGACAAAGAGCAAGCGCGCAGCCTCTGAAAAATTCAGGGTCTGCGCCACCTTGACGAAATAATTCAATTGTCTCAGCTCCATTGCAGTTTTATTATGGAGCAATAAAGATAGCAAAAAGCTTGGTTGACGGCAAAAAAAACTGCTAAAGCGGTTTGGATTCCAGTGTTGAGGTCTCCAGAATTTCATCGGCCTTGACCACCTTGTTGATAATGATGCGGTCCTTTTCAGTCTTTCCGTCTCCGTCCTGGACTTTGTAAACGATGTCGTAAGTGCCTTCCGGGAGCTGAATGGGTATTACTTCATCTTTTCTGTAAGCCTTTGTGTCAGAATAGTATGGAGCCTTGCCAGGAGCATATTCTCCGCTTCTGTAAACCTTCAGATTTGTGAGATAATAATTGTCGGACATAGCGGCAAAGCTGAGCCTTATATCGCCTGCCGGGATCCTGTTCATTGCAGGCATATTACCTTCTAGAATAAGGTCTTTGTGGTCGTAGGTGGCCCAACCCTTGAAGACGGCGTGACCCTGATTC
>SFJB01000151.1 GCA_004555145.1 Bacteroidales bacterium
CCCACCACTGCTGTGTCAAGGCAGCATCATATATCTCCTGGGTAAGCTTGAGCGCGTACTTGCCTCCGTTGGCTTCAAGATCATATTCGGTGAACGTGCCGCCCTCGGTGTCATTGCCTATTGAGCATATGGATGCATATTTAGGGCCCCAGTGGCCTTCTACAATCTGAAGCTTCCAGTCCTGCTCGAGAGGAGTGATGTAGAAATAGAGGGTCTGTCCCACGGTAACTCCGTTCTCTGTAAACTCAGGAGCAGTGTCACTTCCGAAGAAAGGCTGATTCGCCCAGTCGTCTGCAATAGCTTCGCCTTCCCAAAGGGTGGTTTCCTGGGAAATTTCACCTACTATTTCAACCTTGGTGAAGCGGAGGTCAGAACCCTGGATGATGATACCGCACGTTACTCCCTCGTAGTCGCCGGCATTGCTCCTGATATTGTCAAGAACCTCGGCTGTGAGGGTAAGGTCTGTGATGCGGTCAAGTATGCCGTCAGCAAACCAGCCGTAAATGTCGGTAGGAACGAGGATTCCTGAGCACTCAGGGAAGCTGATTGGAGCCCAGGAGCCGTTGTTGATCTGAGCCTGAGCCCAAGTCTGGTCTTTTTGGCTGTAGTGCAGGCGGAGCTTTGCTCCCGGCTCCACACCCTCGAAGTACTTGACCGGAACTGCCACTCTGCCGCCATCGCCCCAGGAAATGGAGATGTCGCCCTCCCATGCGGTCGTGAAGGTACGCTCAAGCTGAACCTCAATAGGGTTAGCCAGAGTCTCTACATCACCGTTGAAGAGATGGAAACTGATTGGATAAGAACCGATCTTGTTGTATGGCATGAGGAAGCGAAGTTCCTCAGCGGTACGGGAGATGTACCTGGTAACCTTTTCGTTGCCTATGAACACGTTCTCCACAAGGTCGAAGTTGGAGCCCTTGAATACTACCTCCTCGCCAATATGCTGGGCGGCAGGCATCTCGGATACGACTACAAGTGCGTGGTACTGCATCTCGATGCTCTGTTCAGATTCCACAACAAATCCGTTCTCGAGGGTCAATGCCACCTTGCCGCCCACGCTGGTAGCGGTGGTGACGAGTTCGAGCTGGGTGTCGCTTGCGCCCTCTGCAATCTCGATAGGGCTTCCGCCGAGGGTGGCTGAAACCACGAGGTCAAGGTCTTCGCCGCTTACGGTGATGTTGCCGTCACCTGCGTAGATGGACAGAGGTGAAAGGGAGCTGATGACAGGGACAACCAGAGTGAGCTCATCTGTGGAGACCAACTTGCCGTTGGCGAGACCGAGATTTACAGGACCGTTTGCGGATTTTGCAGGGATGGTGAATGAGAGGGATGAGCTCTCGGCATCATATACAAAGTCAACGGATACGCCTGAAAGGTTTGCAGCGGTCACGAGGTCGAGGTCTTTGCCGCTCACGCTGACTGAGTTGCCGGCCTTGAAACGTTCTGCGCTCACTGCAAGTTCGCTTGGAACCACGGTGCTGTAGTCCGCATACTCGAAGGTCTTGCCAGCGTAGCTGGTGAGGGTGAGTTTGGCATCCACTGCGGTCTCAGGCAGGGTGGCGCTTAGGCTGGTTGCATCCTCGCTTACGCTGAATTCTGCACCTACCTCGCCGAAACTGATGCTCTTAATCATATTCAGGTACTCTCCTTCCACAACCACCTCGGAGCCAGCCTTGATGAGGCCTATTTCTCCGTCCTTGATTGTAGGGTCGCCTATGGTGAGTTCCTCCTCGGAGTAGAAGAGGTTGGAAACGAGTCCGTCAGGATTGTTGTTCTCGTCCACATCTCCGAGGATGATCTTGCCGCTGACAGCGGTAGGAGGTACGCAAACCTGGAGTTCGTAGCGGCTCTGCTTCTCGAATTCGGTGACAACGGTGCCGCCCGCAAAGGTGATCTGGCGAATATTGTTCATATAATCGCCCTTGACGGTGATGATGTCGCCAGGCATAGCCTCGAGCGGGGAGAATCCGGTGAATTCAATTGGCTCTGAATATGTGAGCTCAGTTTTGCTGGTGTATGTCACATTGTCGGCAACGACCGATACAAGGCCTACCTCCGGTCCGTCAACAGGGATGATGACGCGAATCTCGGAAATCTTGCCTTCTGAGATGACTTCTATGTCATGGATAGGATCCACGCCCGGAATCACTACCTCGCTGACCTTCTGGAGGTTGCTACCCAAAATTCTGAGGGCTCCTCCTCTGGCCACCGGGTTAGGGGCGAAAGCAGAGAATCTGACTTGCGTGTCGCTGAACTGCTCGGTGGAGAGCTGGTCCTCCTTGACGCAGGAAGCCAGGATGGTCAGGCAGGCAAGTGCGAGTGAAAACAATGATTTATGTTTCATATCAATTACTTCCTTTTAAATTATTTGACAGGGACTGCACGAATGTTGTCTATCCTGAAGATAGGGGTGCAGGCAGTACCTGCTACACCGCCATCCCAAGGCCAGATGATGAGGCTTGCAAAGTCGTTAGGGCTCTGGAGAGGAACGCTTCCCTTGGATCCGTCAGCATTGTAGACGAATTCTGAGAATGGAATGGTGACAGTAATCCACTTGCCTGAGGTGTGGAATGAACCGCTTGCCTCCCAAGGTCTGTAAATACCGCGGCAGAGGCCCTTATCAGTATGGATGTAAGTGTTGTTCTGCCAGGAGTCATTTGCGCAGACCTCAGCGCTGGTGAATATCACCTGCATTGCTGCAGAAGACCAAGGATTGCTTTCAGGAATGCAGAGCTCGAACTTGATGCCCATATTCTTGAAGTTCGTGAA
>SFJB01000152.1 GCA_004555145.1 Bacteroidales bacterium
GTCGTTCTGGACACCTAACATCAATATCTTCCGTGACCCGAGATGGGGAAGAGTCAGCGAGGGAAATGGTGAAGACCCATATCTCAATTCTCGAATCGCCGAGGCTATGGTATATGGCTACCAGGGTCGTCCTGGCGCTCAGTTTGCCGAGAATAATCAGATAATGGCTTGCGTAAAGCACTTTGCGCTATATGGCGGTGCCGAGGCAGGTAGGGATTACAATACCGTGGACATGTCCCGTCAGCGTATGTTCAACGAATATATGACAGGATATAAATCGGCTGCAGATGCTGGAGCAGGTAGCTTTATGGCTTCCTTTAACGTGGTAGACGACGTGCCTGCCACCGTGAACAAATGGCTCCTTACCGACGTGCTGCGCGACCAGTGGGGCTGGGACGGATTCGTAGTTACGGACTATACCGGAATAGCCGAATGTATGGCCCACGGTGTGGGTGATTTCCACGAGGTCGGCGTAAAGGCGTTGAAGGCAGGAATCGATATGGATATGGTTTCCGAAGCTCTTCTTTCGCAGACCAAACCGGCTCTCGAAAGCGGTGAGGTGTCCATGAAGGAATTGGACAGAGCTTGCCGTAGAGTCTTGGAGGCCAAGTATAAATTGGGCCTGTTCGATGACCCGTACAGATTCTGCCGTGAGCAGGAAGCGGCCAAGTTGCTTCGCTGCGACGAATTTCGCGCCGCTGCCCGTCGCATTTCCGCAGATTCTTACGTGCTCTTGAAAAATGACGGTGTGCTGCCTTTGAAAAGGAAAGGCACGGTGGCTGTGGTGGGTCCATTGGCCCGTACGGCAGAAAATATGGCAGGTACCTGGAGCGTAGCAGCCCGTCACAGTGAGTGCACGACTCTGGTGGACGGAATCAAGGCTGTGGCCGGAAAGGACGTTAACGTCTTGTATGCCAAGGGGTCCAATCTCTGCTCGGATTACGATTTGGAGATGCGCTCGACTATGTTCGGCCGCGAACTTGGCAGGGATTCCAGAACCGACAAGCAGTTGCTGGATGAGGCGCTGAAGGTGGCTCGCAGGAGCGATGTGATAGTGGCAGCGCTCGGCGAATCTTCGGAGATGTCGGGCGAGAGCTCTTCCAGAAGTGATATCAGCATCCCGGACGTACAGAAGACGCTTCTTAAGGAATTGCTTAAGCTCGGCAAGCCGGTAGTCCTGGTTCTTTTCGACGGACGTCCTCTTACCATCGAGTGGGAGTCGCAGAATGTTCCGGCTATCCTGAATGTTTGGTTCGGAGGCAGTGAGGCGGCTTATTCCATCGCAGACGTGCTTTTCGGAGATGTGAACCCGTCGGGCAAATTGGCCATGACATTCCCGAAGAACGTGGGACAGATTCCTATTTATTACGCACATAAGAATACAGGTCGTCCTCTGAGCGGCCCTGACGGTAACGACAAGTGGTTCATCAAGTTCCGTTCTAACTACCTCGATGTGGACAATGACCCGGTCTATCCATTCGGCTATGGTCTCAGCTACACTACGTTCGAGTACGGTCCGGTGGTTCTTTCTTCTGATTCTATGGGTGTTGACGGTACGCTTACTGCAAGCGTGACGCTTAAGAATACCGGAAACGTGGCCGGAAAGGAAGTGGTTCAGATGTATATTCAGGACGTAAAGGCGAGCGTGTCTCGTCCTGTTCGTGAGCTTAAGGGATTCGAGAAGGTGAGCCTTGCTCCAGGTGAAAGCAGAACGGTTAAGTTCGAAATCACTCCCGAAGCTTTGGAATTCTGGAATCAGCAGATGGAGTACGGCGCCGAGAAGGGCGAGTTCAGAGTCTTCATAGGAGGAGATTCCACCACGAAGAATATGGCAAGTTTCACCTTGTTATAGTATTTTTTTAATATCGCCTTCCTATTTCTCGTATGTGAAACGGGCGGTGAAGTGGGGTAGGCCGTTAACGCGCCCTTCGAAAAGGACGATGGTCGACGTCTCGTCTTCACGGACTTTCCTGTAGATGTCCACGGCCTCGCCTCCGCGAGTTTCTTTATTAAAGTTAATTTCCACTATGTGAGGGAAATTATCCCTAAGAAGCTCTTCCGGAAGGCAATCCATGGCCCACGTGACATAACTGGTGTTGTTAGCGTGTCCGATGAAGTCCACGTCGGAATATTTCACCGTGTGGCTCGCCACCAGTTCGCTGTCCTTAGGCACCACTATTTTTCCCGCATTTTCTTCCAGTGCGTCGTCCGTGCACTGAGGGGTAATGTCGTACCACCTGTCCAATTCATCCGTTCTGAACAGCGAGCGGGTCCTCGTGTTCAGCGTTATCCACGAACTCGTGCCATCCACCAGAGTCGAGCCGTCTTCGCCGAGCATACGGTAATCCCTGATGAAATACAGGCCGTTCACCCCTTTATGCCAAGTGTGGAACTCGACGCGGTCCTTCCACATCGGGACTTTGTGGAAGACGAGCTTCGTGCGGCTCAGAACCCAGGCCAATTCGTGCTCGGCCAAGTCCTCGAAGCCGAAATGCAAGACGCCGGCAGCCTCCATAGCCATCTCCTGTGCGATGGACATAAAGCAAGAAGGACGAAGTCTCTGCTTGAAATCAACCAGATAGCTGGGAATATTCAGGGGAACGATATGTTTGTTTTCCATCTTTATTTCTTTTTTTCTAAAATCTGTGTAAATTTACGAAATTTTGGCAAAGTTTTAGTACAATTAAAACAAAAAGTCAGATTTGATAATAATAA
>SFJB01000153.1 GCA_004555145.1 Bacteroidales bacterium
ATTTACGCAAATATTTGTGCAATCCACCAATTGATATATTTGCGCAATTATGGTATACTATCATTGTCGAAAGGGACAGGGGCCAAGATGGATGCCGACCAAGGTGGCCCGTAGAAGTATCAGGTAAGAGCTGGACAGGATTTGTAAGCATCTATGAGATGGAAATATAATCGAGCCCCCAGCCGCCCCAAGTCCCACGACACAAAAAAAGCGCCCCGCCGGGACTACCAATCACAGACGGAGCGCACACCCACCAAAGGGCAGCCCCATTATAGCACGGGGTGCCCTCCAAAATCAAGGAGGCAACCTCATGAAAAACTTCTACTGGTACACGTTCGCGGATGGAACCTGCTACTGCAGCCGCCTGAGCAAGTCCGAGCTTCGGCAGGAAGAGCGGCGGCACGGCAAGCTGATACGCCAAGAGGCGGCATGAAGGGAGGGCAAGACGATGATGTACAATCTTTCCGAAATCATGACCCGCGCTTGGGCCATCTTCCGCAAGGCCGGCGTCACCTTCGCCGAGGCCCTTCACAGGGCGTGGCAGGTCGCAAAGGCCCGGCCCCTGAACGCGGCAGCCATCGAGGCGGCCAAGGCATCCGCCGGGGTGCAGGAGGAAACTCACACCTGGGCAGACTGGAAATCGAAGGGCTTCGAGGTCATCCACGGCAGCAAGGCCCTTTTCCGGGCGGCTCTGATCTGGGCCAGCAAGGGCGACGGCAAGCAGTACACCGCAAGTTTCTTCGGGGCCAGTCAGGTACAGCCCATCGTCTGATAACTCAAAGCTGTGCTATCGGCTTTACGGGCTTTTAAGGAGGAAGTCAAGTGATTTACGGAATATACAGCTCCGCCGGGCACAAACTCGGCGAAACCATCATCTTAAGGCAGGCCGTGCAGGCCGCTATCGCCTCCGCTCCTTCGTTCGTGGAGCAGGTCAACACCCAGACCGGCGAAGCCCGGCGGGTGCAGTTCAACGAGGACGGCAGTGTGGTACAGCTCTGGCGCGGCGGTTTTGTTTGGGGGTGGTTGAGGTGAGCATGGCCAAGCGCCCCACGGTAGACGAGGCAATCCGCATCGGGGGAAAGACAACCGGATTTCTCGCGTCTTATGATTTCTGCAGTGAACTGGCTGAAGCATATCTCAAAGCGCCATCGCGAGGCAGCGTCTACGACTCTCTGGTATTCATCATATTCTGTGGTTTCAACGCCGGCCGCATCTACGGCATCCGGCAGGAACGCCAAAAAAGGAAGGAGACCCGCTCATGAAAGAAAAACTCTGTCCTCTCCTGCTGCTCAGGCAGGCTCGCAAATGCAACTGTCTCGGTTGCGAATGCGCATGGTACAACGAGGACGACTTTGAGTGCGCAATCAATACGCTTGGTTACATCATGGGAATCAAGCGGAACATGGACCAAATCGACAAAATCGGAGGAACCAACGAATGAATCTCTCAAGAAGCATGGTGCTCATAAAGTACGAAGTTCAGTTCATCGACAGGAGGGAGCACAAGCCCCGCACGGTACACACCGAAACAGTCGTGCTGGACGGTGGCCGCATCAGCGCCCTGCACCGCCTGGGCATGAAGCCCGCCGGGTACTTAGCGGGCCTGTACGAATACGACGGCTTTGTGACGACCTCCATCAAGCCGATTGAAAAGCGCGAGATCGTCCTTGACCTCACGGACCTTTGGGGGACGTCCCCGGTCATCAACCTGTCTGACACCTTTTCCATCAACAGAAGCAAGGAGGTGACCGAGGAATGAGCTCATTCAGACCCACCGCACAAGACCGCCTCATTGTGAGAGACTATATGTTTTCCGTTCAGGATAAAGTCGAGCGCTGCTTCTCCATTCTGAACATCATTCTCTCCGACTTCTTTGAGGACGCAGAGCCTAAGAAGCTCGGCGTTTACGAAACGGAAAAGCTGGAGACCCTCATCCGGAGCGCATCAGACGAGGCGGCGGACGCCATTGAAGAGTACTACTTCATCACAGGAGACGACACAAGCATGGATTTCGCGTCTTGCCAATTCGAACGTGCAGAGAAGGCTATCCTTGCGAGAGACGTTGAGAGGCTGCTCCAAGCTGCAGACCAGAAAACAAGAGATGCGTGCATTCTCATGGATGACGAGGACGCCATAAGAGCCTTAAAAGGAAAGTAATAACGCTCCAGCAGTTCCCGGAACGCCGGGGGCTGTTTTTTGTTTTGTAGGTGGGTGGTGATTCGTTACTCCATTCCCGGCGGCAACTTCAAAGGTCGCGATTTCCGACCTTAATTCGAACCGGTACCCTGAATCAGGGTAGTGGTTTTATCCTCATCGTCAACATGAACGGAGAGCGCATTTTCCGGTTTCCTGTACTCCACAAAGGGTGTCGCATTTCGCTACCCCCTTTCGGGAGGATGACAAAGTGGTGAGCGAAATTCTCACCCCCTTCCCGGCGGATGGGGTCACGAATCGTTACCCCATAAGGGAGTAACCGAATGTTACACCCTTGCAGAATTGAAAAACGGATGGGGTCGCAATTCGCGACCCCATGCGAATACAGTCGCGTTTCACGACGGTATTCCTTGATTGTGTGCTTGGTGGTGAAATACCACCAACCTTTATACAGAACATGGTAATAATACTTGTGATACACACTCTACATCTTATATGTATGTTACTATGAAAATTCTGCTTGTTATTCT
>SFJB01000154.1 GCA_004555145.1 Bacteroidales bacterium
GACGACAGGGGAGAGATCCACATAAATCGCGGATACAGGGTTCAGATGAACAGCGCCCTGGGCCCTTACAAGGGCGGTATCCGCTTCCACGCCAGCGTAAACCTCAGCATCATGAAGTTCCTTGCTTTCGAGCAGACCTTCAAAAACTCCCTCACGACCCTTCCTATGGGAGGCGGCAAAGGAGGCTCCGATTTCAGCCCTAGGGGCAAATCCGACGCGGAGGTGATGCGTTTCTGCCAGAGCTTTATGACCGAGCTTCAGAGGCATATAGGTCCGGATACCGACGTTCCTGCCGGCGATATAGGCGTAGGCGGAAGGGAGGTTGGTTATCTTTTCGGACAGTACAAGCGCCTGCGTGACGAGTTCACCGGCACCCTCACCGGCAAGGGAATAGCCTGGGGCGGCAGCCGTCTGCGCACCGAGGCCACCGGTTACGGCGTGTGCTACTTCGCCCAGGAGATGCTCGCATTGCAGGGCAAGTCCTTCGAAGGACAGACGGTGCTCGTGTCCGGCTCCGGAAACGTAGCCCAGTACGCAGCCCAGAAGGCTATGAGGCTGGGCGCCAAGGTGGTGACCCTTTCCGATTCGGACGGATTTATCCACGATCCTGAGGGACTCACCGAGGAAAAGCTCAATTATGTGCTGGAACTCAAGAATATACGCAGAGGACGCATAAGCGAGTACGCGAAGAAGTATCCTCAGGCGAAATACTATCCTGGCGAGCGTCCGTGGGGCATACCTTGCGACATTGCACTGCCTTGCGCCACTCAGAACGAAATCGAGGCCAAGGATGCCGAGAAACTCGTTGCCGGCGGCTGCTACTGCGTGGTGGAAGGTGCCAATATGCCTACTACACCGGAGGCGATAGCCATTATCCAGGGCGCAAAGCTGCTCTACTCTCCTGGCAAGGCATCGAACGCGGGCGGAGTGGCAACCTCCGGGCTTGAGATGACCCAGAACTCCATACGTCAGAAGTGGACCGCAGAGGAGGTGGATGCCCATCTTCACCGCATAATGTCCGAAATCCACGAGTCCTGTCTCAAGTACGGCAGGGAAGAGGACGGATACATCAACTACGTCAAGGGCGCAAACATCGCCGGCTTCATAAAGGTGGCCAATGCGATGGTTGACCAGGGACTTGTGTAAAGACTTGAAATACAGGAGATGAGACCTAGCCAGGACCAAAACCAGCTGATGCTCAGGAGAATCAGAAGGATACTCCTGATCTGCAACAACTATGACAGCTTCTCCCTAGAGGAGGATGGACACATCGAAGCTCAGATACGCCGCGAATATGCGGACCTGAGTCTGAGCAACCCGCCTTCCTTCGAAAGGGCGGAGTCCACCCTGGATGCCCTGGAACTGCTCAAGGAGCCGGGGCGGAGCTATGATCTCATCATCACCATGTACAATGTCGGAGAACTGGATGTCTTCGACTTCTCCAGACAGGCCAAGGAGCTCAGCCCGGGCACCCCGATAGTGCTCCTGAGCTCCTATTCAAAGGAGATATACAGCCGCATCCAGGAGAACGACAAGACCCACATAGACTATGTGTTCTGGTGGAACAACAGCACCGACCTTCTCATCGCGATCATCAAGCTCCTCGAGGACAGTCTGAATGCAGACCATGACATACTCGATATGGGAGTGAGAGCCATACTCCTTGTGGAAGACTCCGTGCGTTACTATTCCACCTATCTGCCCCTGCTCTATATGCTGGTGCTCCAGCAGAACAGCAAGGCCGTCAAGGATGCCCTGAACGAGCAGCAGCAGTTTATGCGCAAGCGTGCACGTCCGAAAATCCTTATGGCCCGCTGCTACGACGAAGCCGTGGAATACTATCAGAAATACCGGGACAATATACTCGGAGTGATTTCCGACGTGGGCTTCGTACTCCACAAGGGGGACAGGCGTGACACTGAGAAGATTGACGCAGGAGTGGACCTCTGCCGCCTTATCAAGGCCGACAATCCCACTATGCCTTTCCTTATGCAGTCCTCCCAGGAGAGTATGAGAAGCGTGGCTGAACAGCTTGGGGTGGGTTTCGTGCGCAAGACTTCCAAGACTCTCACCCACGAGGTGAGCGAATACATAGGCCGGGAGTTCGGCTTCGGCGATTTCGTGGTAACGGATCCTAAGACCGGGAATGAGGTGGCAAGGGCAAGAGACCTCTACGAGTTCGAAAAGGTCATCGCGGATCTGTCCGACGATGCCCTGAGGTACTTCTCCGCAAAGAACTACATCTCCCGCTGGCTTTACGGACGCGGTCTTTTCTCCATAGGCGACCTCTTCCGTCCCATTACCATCAACAGCGATACTGACGTCTCCAAGGTGCGGGAGATGAATATCCGTGCCATCCACGATTACCGCATCAACCAGGGGCTGGGTGTGGTTGCCCAGTTCGACCCCGATACCTACAACGACACGATGTGGTTCGCGCGTCTGGGTGAAGGCTCACTCGGCGGCAAGGCCAGGGGACTCGCGTTCCTGAACCACATTCTCCAGAAATATGACCTCTACGACAAGTGGGAGGACGTCAGGGTGCTGGTGCCGCGTACTCTCGTGATTACGACCGAGTACTTCGACCGCTTCATCATAGACAACGGTCTGCAATACGTCATCAACTCGGATATCTCGGATGCCGAAATTCTCTCCGAGTTCGTCGCATC
>SFJB01000155.1 GCA_004555145.1 Bacteroidales bacterium
AAGGTCGTCGTCAAGGAATTCGATCCTCAGCAGAAGAGAATCGCCCTTGGTTACAAGCAGCTTACCCCACATCCTTGGGACAACCTCAATCCTGACCTCAAGGTCGGTGATACCGTCAAGGGCAAGGTCGTCCTCATCGCTGACTACGGCGCATTCGTCGAGATCGAGCCGGGTGTCGAGGGTCTTATCCACGTTTCAGAGATGTCCTGGTCTCCAAGACTCCACAGCGCTCAGGAATTCCTCAAGGTAGGTGAAGAGGTAGAGGCACAGGTTCTCTCGATCGACCGCGAGAACAGGAAGATGTCCCTCGGTCTCAAGCAGCTCACTCCTAACCCTTGGGAGAACATTCGCGAGAAGTATCCTGTCGGTTCAGTTCACAAGGCAGTTGTCCGCAACACCACCAACTTCGGTGTGTTCGCAGAGCCTGAGGATGGCGTTGAGGGTCTCATCCACATCAGCGACCTCTCCTGGGACAAGATCAAGCATCCGTCAGAGCTCGTTTCTCCTGGTGATGTCATCGATGTCGTCATCCTTGACTTCGACGAGGCCAACCACAAGCTCAGCCTCGGCCACAAGCAGCTCACCCCTAATCCATGGGATGCAATCGAGGAGAAGTATCCTGTAGGTTCCACCGTTGAGGGTACTGTCGCTTCAATGACCGACAAGGGCGCCAACATCAAGCTCCAGGGCGAGGACGAAGGCTTCGCGTTCAGCCGCGACCTCATCAAGGAGGACGGTAAGGCTGCTGTCGTAGGCGAGACTCTCCCATTCAAGGTTGTAGAGCTCAGAAGAAGCACCCGCAGAATCCTCCTCTCACACGTGAGGACATATTCTGAGGCAAAGGTCGAGAAGGCTGCAGCTGAGGCTGACAACACCAAGAAGGCTGTCAAGAAGATCAACTCGAATCTTGAGAAGACCACTCTCGGTGACATCAGCGAACTCGCTGCCCTCAAGGATAAGCTTGCTAAAGGTGAATAATTCATGGATTTCACTTTGACGGTTCTGGGCACGGCCTCGGCCAAGCCCAGCACCGCAAGATATCAGAGCGCTCAGGTACTTACCGTACATGGGCGCTCTTTTCTGATAGATTGCGGTGAAGGAGTTCAGGTGCGTCTTCAGGAGGCGCGCATCTCTTTGTTGAAGATAGAGTCGGTCTTCATCTCACATATTCATGGAGACCACGTTTTCGGCCTCTTCGGCCTGCTTTCTACAATGGGGATGATGTCCCCGTCATAACGGCGGATCTTTGTGATGGTGTTCCCTGCGCGCACGGAGACCACGAGCGTGGAAGAGCCGATGATCGGCTTACCGTTGATCGCGGTGGAAAGATAGATGTCATATCCTGCGTTACGGTTGTCTGCATCATGGCGCGGTACAACATCCGTGACGGAATCGAGCGAAACGGTCAGGAGCGTTTTGCTGCTGAACAGGTCAAAAACGGTGCGTATGGCATCGACTTCCGTGGGCAGGTCGCCGCTGGGCTCGGAAAGCAGGTCATAGGTCCAACTGCCGCTTTCCGTGATGGTGAGGCGCGCATTCTCGGTTTCTGCGGTATATACGCTGTCGCTTACGGAGAAGGGAGCTTCCACGCCGAGCGAGAGCGCAATGGCGCAGGCACGCTCATAGACGGATTGTGTGGTTGGCCCATAGAGCTTGACTTTTTCGCCTGCCGTATCTAAGGTGCAATCAAGCGTGATCTCCTTGGGGAGGGGCGTTTCGCTTTCAAAAAACTGGATAGGCGCATAGGTTTCGCCATGGTCGAGGATCATCACGAACGCAATGCCGAGATAAAGCGCCGCTGCGTACAAAAAAGCGGCGATCCCCGCTCGCCGGGAGGGGCGCGAAAGCCCGAAGCGTTCCGGGAAGCGGAATTTCCGGAGCAGCGCGGCAAGGAGAACATACAGGCTGTAGCCGGCCATGCAGCCAAAGCCGGCGAAGAGGTATTCATCCGCAATGAAGGGCGCTTCATTGAACAGCGGAAACAGGTTGAGAAGCACCGCAGAGCCGGCGCCGATGAACAGCGCGGAAAAAAGGCCGCACTTTGGGAAGGCCGGTGCAAGGAACACGCCTGCCGCAACGAAGGGGAGCGCATAGGCGAGAAGGTCATTAAAGATGCCCATGTAGCCATATTCGTTGATGGCAAAGAGCTTATAGAGCGGGATGGGCGCGCTGACCGCAGGCGCGGTATTGCCAAGCTTTAGCAGATATGCGCCGAAAAGCGCGAGAAAGAAAAATGCGGTGCAGGCAAGGCGCGGCTTTGGAGCGCCCCTCCGCGCCTGTGCGCAGAGGACGATTGCCGCGGCGATGGCGAGCACGATGAACAGGATCAGCGTTTCCAACGTAAACAAACCCGATTCCTCCCGGGAAGACATTCTAACTTAATTATTATAACGGTATATTCAGCGGGAAGCAAATGAACTTTCTGCGTCTTTCTTGTTTCCGGCTTTGGATCGTGGTATAGTATCATAGAATAAAAATGTAATATTAACGGAGGAAAAACGTATGCTTAAGGAATTCAAAGAGTTTGCGTTCAAAGGGAACGTGGTCGATATGGCAGTCGGCGTGATGATCGGCGGCGCATTCGGAAAGATCGTGACTTCCGCAGTGAACGATCTGTTCATGCCGCTCATCAGCCTGCTTACGGGCGGGTTGGATTTTTCAGGCCT
>SFJB01000156.1 GCA_004555145.1 Bacteroidales bacterium
TGGAGAACAATCTCATAAAGCAGTACAAACCCCGCTACAATATCCTTCTCAAGGATTCCAAGACCTACCCCTGGATCTGCGTAACTGCCGACGAGTTCCCGAAGGTCTTTCTCACGCGCCGCCTTGTGCGCAACGGCTCGCGCTATTTCGGCCCTTACAGCTCGGTGATGCACGCAAAGACGCTGCTGGAGTTCTTCCGGGACTCCTACCCATTGCGCAGCTGTAAATACAATATCACTTCCGACGCCGTGCTCCACCACAAATTCCGCCCCTGTCTCGACCTGCACATAGGCCGCTGCAAAGGTTGCTGCATAGGTGCAATTTCGCGCGAGGAGTACAATTCCTATATCAATGAAATCACCCGTCTGCTCAGCGGAGGCGTAAATGAAATCATACGCAGCTACAAGTCCAGGATGAGCCTGGCCGCTGAGCGTCTGGAGTTCGAACAGGCCCAGATATACAAAGATAAGGTGGATGCCCTGCAGAGCCATTACTCCAAATCCATCATTACGGCGGCAGGAGAGCGGGATGTGGACGTGTTCTCCCTCGTGATGGAAGGCTCGGAAGCATTCGGCAACTTCCTGAGAATCAAGGGAGGAGCAGTGGTACAATCGCTTAACCTCGGATTCAAGCTCAATATCGAGGAGAGCAGGGAAGCGGTGCTCAGCACATTTATCGGGGAAATAGAATCGAAGTTCGGCCGTCTTGCAAAGGAGGTGATCGTGCCTTTCCTGCCGGATGTGGAAATGGACGGCGTGGAGTTCAGGATTCCCCTTCGCGGAGACAAACTCTCCCTGCTCGAGCTTAGCGACAAGAACGCGCGCGAATTCCGCTTTAACTCACTCAGGCAGCGGGAGCACACCAACCCGGACGAGTTCCGTGCCGCGGTGCTCGAAGAGCTGCGCAAGGCTCTGGGGATGAAGGATTTACCCGAGCATATGGAGTGCTTCGACAACTCCAACATCCAGGGAACCAATCCGGTCGCGTCCTGTGTAGTATTCCGCAACGCAGAGCCATCCAAGAAAGATTACCGCAAGTTCAAGATCAAGACGGTGATAGGTGCGAACGACTACGCTTCGATGAAGGAGGTCGTCAACAGGCGCTATTCCAGAATGTTGGAGGAGGCTCCGGACGATCTGCCGCAGTTGGTGGTGATTGACGGCGGCAAAGGTCAGCTGGACTTTGCTTACCAGGCAATATGCGAGCTTGGGCTCCAGGACAGGATGACGGTGATAGGTCTGGCGAAACGTCTGGAGGAAGTGATACGTGTAGGGGATCCGTATCCCCTGTTCATCGATCGCAATTCGCAGGCGCTGAAGCTGTTGCAGCGGATCAGGGACGAGGCGCACCGCTTCGGAATCACCTTCCACCGTTCCCTGCGCAGCAAGGCGGCGGTTCAGTCGGCTTTGCGCGAAATCAAGGGTGTGGGAGAACAGACGGAGCAGAAGCTGCTGATGCATTTCGGCAGTGTGGCGAGAATTGCAGCGGCATCCACGGAGGATATTGCGGGAATCACAGGACCTGCTCTAGCAAGGACAATCAAGCTTGCATTGGCAGAGAACCAAGAAATAAGACAGAATGATGATTGACGACAAGAAATTCAACAAGTGGTTCAACGTGTTCATCCTTACCGGTATGACACTGGTGATGGTGGCGGCGACCCTCTACAAGTTGCAGAATGCAGAGACGGACAAGGCACTGCTTATTGTTGCCGCTTTCGGCTCGCTGATGGGAGTGCTCAGTACCGTATGCTCGGCAAACGCAAAAATACTTACCTTCCTCTTCGGCTTCTTCGACGTGACCATTTACGGAGTGATGTGCTATATGAGCGGGAAATACGGCAACGCGGCCCTGCACCTGCTTTACTTCCTGCCTATGCAGTTCGTGGGCTTTTTCCAATGGAAGAGACGCGGGGCTGCTGGAGGTGAGAAACTGAAGGCCAGACGACTGGACGCAAAGAAGCGACTGTTGACAGGTCTCGGTTTCCTGGGTGCTCTGCTCCTCTGCTATTTTATTCTCTTCAAGGTTTCCGGCAGCGCATCTCCGCTGGACCCTCAGTCATCTGCCGCTTCAGTCCTCAAGCTGGGCATACTCTCAGATGCGTTGTCCACAGTCTGCAATATCATCGGGCAGCTGCTTATGTCCACGGCCTTTATGGAACAGTGGATATTCTGGATAGGTGTGAATATTGCATCCGTTGTGATGTGGTCCCTGACCCTCGCTTCCTCGCCTCAGGATTCGTATGCCCTCATCTACCTTGTGAAGTACAGTTTCTACCTGCTAAACTCTATCAACGGCTTGCGTATATGGCTGGCTCTCAGCCGATCTTCGGATTAGCTGCCCGGACCTGCAAACCCTGCGCTTAGCGCACCGGGAATGCTCGAACCTGAACTTTGTCCTCAAAACATGGCATTTTTGTGGACGAAACGGCTCAAAACCGCACTTTGTCCACAAAACACCCCCTTTTTGTGGACGAATCGGCTCGAACCTGCACTTCGTCCTCAAAACAGGGCCTTTTTGTGGACAAACTGGCCAAAACCTGCCTTTCGTCCTCAAAACATGGCATTTTTGTGGACGAAACGGCTCAAAACTTCGCTTTGTCACAAAACACCCCCTTTTTGTGGACGGATTGGCTCAAACCCAATTGCAACCGGTTTATAAACA
>SFJB01000157.1 GCA_004555145.1 Bacteroidales bacterium
GTATCCAGAGGAGGTACAAAGGGTTAGTATGAATAAAAAGCTTATCTGCCTCATACTGTCGCTGTGCATGCTGCTTCCTCTTCTTGCCGGCTGCCACGGCTCCCGGGGGCTCAGGGAATTCGCTGTGCCTGAGGAATTCGACACAAACAGGGATTATGAGATAACCTTCTGGGCAAAGAACGACACCAACAAGACCCAGACCCAGATATACCAAAAGGCCATAGCAGACTTTCAGGCGCTGTACCCGAATATCCGCGTGAACCTTCGGCTCTATACCGACTATGGCAAGATATATAACGACGTCATCACCAATATTTCCACCAACACCACCCCAAACGTCTGCATAACCTACCCCGACCACATAGCGACGTACCTAACCGGAACAAACGTGGTGGCGCCCCTCGACGAGCTGCTTGACCACCCCAGGTACGGGCTTGGCGGCAGTGACGTAAGGTTCACCTCTCCCAGGAGCGGCGAGATAATACCCGGGTTCCTGAACGAATGCAGCTTCGCAGGTCACTGCTATGCCCTGCCCTTCATGCGCTCCACAGAGGCCTGCTACATAAACAAGACCTACGTGGAGGCCATGGGTTATACCCTGCCGGATACTCTGACATGGGACTTCGTATGGGAAGTGGCCGACGCCGCCACAGAGAAAAACGCCGACGGCACATTCGCCGTAAACGGCCAGAAGGTGATGATACCCTTCATATACAAGTCCACCGACAATATGATGATACAGCTGCTGCGCCAGTCCGGCGGCGGGTATTCCAACGATCAGGGCGAAGTGCTGCTTTTCAACGACACCACAAAGGAGCTGCTGTACACCATAGCAAAGCACGTGAAGAAGGGCTCCTTCTCCACCTTCAAGATATCCAGCTATCCGGCAAATTTCCTGAATGCAGGCCAGTGCATATTCGCCATAGACTCTACGGCGGGCGCCACATGGATGGGCACCCACGCCCCCCTTTCCGACATAAGCGCGGACAAGCTGGTAGAATTTGAGACGGCGGTAATGCCCATACCCCAGTTTGATCCGGATCACCCCCAAATGATATCCCAGGGCCCTTCAGTATGCGTATTCAACAAGAGCGATCCTCAGGAGGTACTGGCCTCCTGGCTGTTCACGCAGTACCTGCTGACCAACGACGTGCAGATAGCATACTCCGAAACAGAAGGCTACGTGCCCGTCACCTCCATGGCGCAGGATTCCGACGAATACCTTGATTATCTTTCCAGGGAAGGGCAGGATGTCGCCCACTACGACGTAAAGATAAAGGCGGTGAAGATGCTGCTGGCCAACTCCGACAATACCTTCGTCACCCCAGTATACAACGGCTCCGCGTCTTTGCGCGACGCTGCGGGACAGCTCATAGAAAACGTCACAAAATCCGTCCGCCGCAAGGAGACCGTAGATGACGCATATATGGACAAGCTGTTTGCAGATGTTACTTCCCTTTACCGTCTGGACGGAGCCGGAAGGGAGAGCGTATCCGCAGAAGGCGCAGAAGATCTTGGTCCCCTTCCCGGCCCTTCAAAGGCGCTGCTTTTGTCACTTTGTGCGGCATGGGCGCTTATAGGGGCGTATACCCTCCGTGACGCCGCAAAAAAGCGTAATAAACGGGTTTGATATCCTGCAATGTCTATTGTATAATCATTAAGGCATAAAACCGTCCCTGAAAGGGGCGGCAATTATAAAGGAGAAAAACAATGAAAAAATTCTTGGCAATGCTCTTGACCCTCTGCATGGTCCTCGCTTTCGCAGGCTGTGCCCAGAAGGCTCCCGAGGCAACCGAAGCCCCCGCCCAGGAGGCTACCACTGAGACTCCCGCTGAGGAAACCCCCGCTGCTACCGAGGAAGACGTCAAATCCGAGGGCGTTATGACCTACGCCGAATATGTGGCGGCCGAGCTGGAGAGCCAGGTTACAGTAGAGACCTACGTACAGGCCAAGCAATCCTGGTGGGAAGACAAGGCTACCGTTTATTCCCAGGATAAGGACGGCGCTTACTTCCTCTACAACATGGCATGCTCTCAGGAAGACTATGACAAACTGGTACCCGGCACCAAGATCAAAGTCACCGGCTACAAATCCGAGTGGTCAGGCGAAATTGAGATAATCGACGCCACATTCGAAATAGAAGAGGGCAGCTTCATCGCCGTTCCCTTTGACGCCACCGAGCTTCTGGGAAAGGACGAGCTGATCGACCGTCAGAACCAGCTCGCCTCCTTCAAGGGATTGACCGTCGAGAAGGTGGCCTACAAGAACGACCAGCCCGGCGATGACATCTATGTCACCTTCGGCTACAACGGCGCTTCCTATGACTTCTGCGTAGAGTCCTACCTTACCGGCCCCGACACCGAGGTTTACTCCACCGTTGGCGCTCTCAAGGAAGGCGACGTAGTTGACGTTGAAGGCTTCCTCTATTGGTATGAGGGTGTAAATACCCACATAACCGCCGTTACCGTCGCTCAGTAATAACTGCAAGTACACGGCTCCGCAGGTTCTTCCCTGCGGGGCCTGAGACTGTCGAAAAAGTGGCTGAACGCCACTTTTTCGAGCTTTTACGGGTTTTGCCTTGCAAAAAACATGAGGTTCCGCCCCGGGAAACGGGCCGGAACTGACCCGCTGCGGCGGGCCTCCGGGCGGCAAAACCCGCAA
>SFJB01000158.1 GCA_004555145.1 Bacteroidales bacterium
CCTTGTCCCGGAAGGCGGCAGCCTGCCTCCGGAAGCATTTTTCAAGCTGCACCGGATAGAAAGGGTGGAGGCGTTCGGGAATTCAAGCATACGCACTCTAGGCAGGGAGTACCCTGACGCGGAGGTCAGTGCAAGGAATCTCCCTCTGGACAGCAATGCCCTGAGGAAGAAGCTGGGCACAAAAGGCGGCGGACAGACCCACATCTTCGGCCTGTCCACCAACACTGAGCGCTTGCTGCTCGTATGTCGTCCCAGTTAAATTATTCTCCTTGAAGCAGATGGCGCGTCCAGAAAAGATGGTCGCTCTCGTCGGAGTGCTTCTTCTGCGCCCCGCGGTAGCCGTGCATTCCGTCCGGATATATCATCAGTTCGAACTGCACTCCCGCCTTCTGCAAGGCATCCACGAGAAGCAGGGTGTTCTGGAAATGCACGTTGTCGTCCCCGGTGCCGTGGGTAATCCTGAGATAGCCCGGGTTCTCCAGTCCCTCAGTGTAGCTCAGCACTGACGCAATCCTGTAGCCCTCGGGATTGGCCTGGGGAGTATCCATGAAGCGTTCCGTATAATGCGAGTCATAGAGATTCCAGTCGTACACTCCCCCGCCGGCAATTCCGCAGCAGAAGTACTGGGGATAGCGAAGCACCAGCATGGAGGTGGTAGTGCCACCGAAAGAAAAGCCCTCAACGCCTATCCTGGAAGCATCCACGTAAGGCAGGGAACCGAGCCACTCCGCCCAGGCTATATAGTCCTGAAGCTCAATCACGGTCATACGCCCGAAGGCCTGGTCCATACCCCTGCGGCCGTTTTCTCCGGAGGATCTCGGGTCTGCCACAATGTAGATGATGCCGTTTTCCCAGCACCAGCTGTCGGATGCATCCCTGTCGTTCCAACTGTCCCGCACATAAGGAGTGCCGGGTCCGCCGTAAAGCTGCATCACCACAGGATACTTCTTCTCCGGATCGAAATCCTTAGGCAGGGAAAGAAGCGCATAAAGGGTGAATCCGTCATTCTCTATCGTGACAAGCTCCGGACGCGGCCCGTCCTCTTTGCCCTCAAGCTCTTCTCCCCAGGTATAAGCACACCTATCCGTCCTGCCCTTGATTTCCCTCCACGGGGTCCTTGCATTGGAAGCAAGGGCACTGTAGCTCTTGCCATCCCCGGATATCTCAAGTCCCATGAGGGTATAGTCGGGATCGCTGAGGCAGGTCACCTTCCCCTTGCGGTCGAGGCGGTAGAACGAGGTATGGAGGCGGGAATCGCGTTTCGCCGTGAACCACACATCCCCCTTCTTCTCATCCACCTTTATCAGCCTTATATCCCAGTTCTCCCCTTCGCTCAGGCGCTTCAACTCGCCGGAATAGGACAGGAAGTATATCTGCTCCCAACCTGTCTCAAAGTTCCTGGCCATATACAGGCCATTGTCCGTAAATATCATTCCCTCAATCCATTCCACCCATGTAGGGTACTCCTCGTGATACACGCTGCGCTTGCTGCCGTCGCTCACGTTCACCGCAAGCAGGTCGAGCACATTCTGGCGCCTCGGCTCGCGGCTGACATAGAGTTCGCGGGAATCCGCTCCCCAGAACGGGGTGCCGAAATACTGGTCCTCTTTCTCATCGAAATCCGCCCAGACTATGGTCTCCGGGCTGTCAAGATCTATTATGCCTATCCTCACTTCGGGATTGGTCTGCCCCGCCTTTGGATAGCGGGTCAGGGACAGGGAACCTCCCTGGCCGAATGGCGAGAAGATGGGGAACATCGGCACTTCGCTGTTATCGAAGCGGTAGAATGCAAGCTTGCGGGAATCAGGGCTCCACCAGAAAGCCCTATAGCGAGAAGCACGGCCGAAAATCTCCTCGTAATAAACCCAGGAGGCATATCCGTTCAGTATCAGATCGCTTCCGTCAAAGGTCAGGCGGGTCTCCACAGAATCGGCTACGTTTCTCACCCAGAGGTCATTGTCGCGCGTGAAGGCGCACAGTGTCCCGTCCGGGGACTTGGTGACATTCTTATCCTCAGCATAGAGGCTGACCAGAGTCGCAAACACTGCGGCAAGGGTGACAAAAACTTTTTTCATTTGAAACAAGAATCTTTGAAGTTGACAAGATATACTTTTTTAACTGCTCTGGTAATGGCCGTATACAACCATTTCAAATCGTCCTGACTCAGTTCCGGAAGCCAGAACGGGCAGTCCACGAAAACGCAGTCCCATTGTCCTCCCTGGGACTTGTGGCCGGTGATTGCCTGGGCGTATTTCAGTTGCAGGGCGTTGAAATACTTGTCCTCGCGCACAGCCATCCACACCTTGCGTTTGCTGCCGCGGTCCGCGTAATCCTCGCTGACTCCCTGATATAGAGCATTCTGCTGCTCGTAGCTCAGCGTCGCCGCCTCCGATTCCAGGGTATCCAGGCAGACTTTGGCGTTCACGCGCACATTGTCGTAGTCCGGGAAATCCAGGACAGCGTCCGCGAAATGCAGGCCGTAGCGCTCCTCGTATCCGGATATGCTCACCAGGCTCGCAATGTCCCCGTTCGCAATGTAATCCAAGCCCTCCACGTTCTCCAGGAACTGGTAGCAGTTCTTGACTATCATCAGCTTGTCGTCGCGCACCAGGCGTTCTTCCTTGAACTGTACCATCGAGCG
>SFJB01000030.1 GCA_004555145.1 Bacteroidales bacterium
CTTCTCCCAAGGCTGGATTGCAAGGGTCTTTGCGTCCGGGGCCGAGATGGAGGCAACCTGTGCAAGAGGGGTAGGGGTGCCGTAGTAATCTACGGATACGCTGTTGAAGATGAGAGGGTTGGCCTTGCCTACCCTGTATGACTTGAGATCTTCCTCGAGGAAGTTTACCGCATCCTGCATTTTGGAATCCGCCAGGTTTACGATTTCTTTAGCTCTGTCTGTTAACATATTATTCGGAATTTGATTGTTATGCGTGTACCGTGGTGCCCACCTTTTCGCCTGCAAGCAGACGTCCAAGGCTGCCTTTTTCTCCTATATTGAATACTATGATCGGAACGGGGCCCTGCTCGCAGAGGGCGAAGGCCGTGGCATCCATCACCTTCAGGTGATCCGACAGGGCCTTGCTGAATGTGAGTTCGTCATACTTTACGGCGTCCGGGTCCTTTTCCGGGTCGGCTGTGTACACTCCGTCCACCCTCGTGCCTTTCAGAAGTGCGTCGGCCTCTATTTCAAGGGCTCTGAGCGCCGCACCGGAATCGGTGGTGAAGAACGGGTTGCCGGTGCCTCCCGAGATGAGCGCCACTCCTCCCTGCTCCATAAGGGCGACTGCGTCCTCCCTGCGGTAGTAGTGAGCTATCGGTTGCATAGGGGTAGCTGTGAACACCTCCGCTTTCACTCCCTCGGAGCGCAGGGCGCAAGCCAAGCCAAGTGAATTGATGACGGTTGCCAACATTCCCATTCGGTCTCCGGTGATTCTGTCGAAGCCTTTGCCGAGGCCCTGAAGTCCGCGGAAAATGTTGCCTCCTCCATTCACGACCGCTATCTGGTGACCGGCTTTCACGGCTTCTGCGATTTCTTTGGCAAAGCCCATCAGGCACTCGCTGTCTATGCCCTTTCCTCCCGGACCTCCGAGGCTTTCGCCGCTCAGTTTAAGTAAAACTCTCATATACCTTATCCATTAAAATTCAAAATTCGTAGACTTTTAAACAAAAATATCGGAAAATTATGAAACTTGCAAGATTAGGAGTATATTTGCACTCCAATTGATTAAATTCAACACCAATGTTTATATTCAATTCATCTATCGGAAAGAAATTCATCCAGGCCGTGAGCGGAGCATTTCTTATCGTGTTCCTTCTCCTCCACGTTACTATCAACTTCTTCTCTGTGATCGATTCCTTCACAGGCAAGTTCGGCGCGGTTGCAGCTGATGACAAGCTCTTCAGTGCCGGTGACGGCCTCTTCAAGCTCGGATGCGACTTCATGTCCACTCCGGTCATCTCAATCATGGTTCCTGTGCTTGCTCTGGGATTCCTCGTCCACATCGCCTACGGCTGCTGGCTGACTTTCCAGAACATCCGTGCCCGTGGTGGCGTAAAGCGTTATGAGGTTGCAAGCAAGGCGGCTGCGGATTCCTGGTCAGCACGCAACATGTTTGTCCTCGGAATCGTGATCCTGGGTGCTATCTTCTTCCACCTCTTCCACTTCTGGGCAAAGATGCAGATGCCTGAGCTTCTGCACATCGGCACTTTCGAGAATGATCCTTACCTTCTTCTCACCACCGTATTCGGCAACTGGTGGGTGCTTGTCATCTACCTCCTCTGGTTCGCAGCCATCTGGTTCCATCTCGTACACGGATTCTGGAGCATGTTCCAGACTGTGGGCTGGGACGGTACTACCTGGTTCAAGCGCATCAAGGTCATCGGCATCATTCTGGTCAGCGTCATCTGCGTGCTTTTCGCCGTAGTCGGAATCAATGCATTCATCCAGGCCAATTTCATTGCATAGAACAGATAGTTTTTGATTTTTCATAAAAAATTACTACCTTTGCGACCCCTATTTTGTGTAGGGATCGCAATTTTTTAGTATTAACTATTTAAAGATCAAGACAGTGGACACACAAAGCTACAAGACAGTATCGCTGAACAAGGCGACTGTGGACAAGAAGTGGGTTGTCATTGACGCGACAGATCTCGCGCTTGGTCGTCTCGCTTCGCGCGTTGCTCTTGTCCTTCGCGGCAAGAACAAGCCGGGCTACACCCCTCACGTAGACTGCGGTGACAACGTTATCGTAGTCAATGCCGAGAAGGTCGCCCTCGGAGGCAAGAAGATGACTGATCGTGTTTATACCCGTTACACCGGATATCCTGGTGGACAGAGGTTCACGACCCCGAAGGAGATCCTCGCCAATAGGCCTGAGGAACTTGTCAGGAGAGCAGTAAAGGGTATGCTCCCTAAGACCCGTCTTGGTGACGACATTCTCGGAAACCTGTTCGTTTACGCAGGTCCTGAGCACAAGCACCAGGCACAGAACCCTACAGTTATCAAGTTGGATGAAATTTAAACAGAGCAAATGGAACAGACACACGCCCTTGGAAGACGTAAAGCAGCTGTAGCTCGCGTTTATCTCACAGCCGGAAAAGGCAATGTGACAGTCAACGACCGTCCTCTCGAGAACTACTTCGCTCTCGAGTCCCTTCGTTATGTCGTTAACCAGCCTTTCGAAGTTACCGGAACTCTCGGACAGTTCGATGTAAAGGTCACCATCGCAGGTGGCGGAATCAAAGGACAGGCCGAGGCTATTCGCCTGGGTATCGCCCGCGCTCTCTGTGAGGTGGACAAGGAGGCATATCGTTCAGCACTCAAAGCAGCAGGTTTCCTGACCCGTGACGCCCGTGAGGTGGAGCGCAAGAAGCCTGGCCAGCCTGGTGCACGTCGCCGCTTCCAGTTCAGCAAACGTTAGTTATCGTTTATTTACGGCACAGCGTCGGTTTTTAAACCATCCCGCTTTTTGATGGCTGCCGCGCTGCGAAAAAGGTCGGAGATCGTAACAGCGCTACTCCGCCTTGAAGAAAAGAGACCCCGGAAGGGGACAGTTTACAAAAACAGAACAAACAAATGTCACGTACAAATTTCCAGGAATTGCTTGATGCAAGCGTACATTTCGGACACTTGGCAAGGAAGTGGAACCCAAAAATGGCCCCATATATCTTCGACCAGAAGAAGGGTATGCACGTAATTGACCTGCACAAGACCGTAGCCAAGGTGGATGAAGCCGCCGAGGAGATGAAGATGCTTGCAAAATCAGGCCGCAAAATTCTCTTCGTAGCAACGAAGAAGCAGGCTAAGGATATTGTAAAGGATAAGGCAACGGCAGTGAATATGCCGTCTATCACCGAGCGTTGGGCCGGCGGTATGCTCACCAACTTCCCTACAATCCGCAAAGCCATCAAGAAAATGTCCACTATCGACAAGATGAAGGAGGACGGCACCTACGACAAGCTCGCCAAGAGAGAGCGTCTGCAGGTGGATCGCCAGAGGGCCAAGCTCGAGAAGAACCTCGGCTCTATCCGCGACATGAGCCGTCTCCCGTCGGCACTTTTCGTGGTAGACGTGCAGAAGGAAGCAAATGCAGTCAAAGAGGCAAATCGTCTCAATATTCCGGTATTCGCAATGGTTGATACTTGTTGCGATCCTACCCCGATTGATTATGTGATACCGGCAAATGATGACGCCGCAAGCTCAATCGAGTGCATTGTCAACATCCTCTGCAAGGCTATCCAGGAAGGTCTCGACGAGCGCAAGCTCGAGAAGGACAAGGATGCTGCAGCAGCCGAGATTACCGAAGAGGTAAAGCCGGGTGCAAGGAAGCTCCGTTCCCGCAAGGGTAAGAGTGCTGAGGCCGAAGAGGCAAAAGCAGAATAGTTCCATTTAGAAACAGATACCATTATGGCAATTACAGCAGCAGACGTAATGAAGTTACGTAAAATGACTTCTGCAGGTATGATGGACTGCAAGAAGGCGCTTGAGGAAGCTCAGGGCGACTTCAACAAGGCAATGGACATCATCCGTGAGAAGGGTAAGCTCGTTGCAGCCAAGAGAGCTGACCGCGAGACTTCGGAGGGTGCGGTGAAGGCACGCGTAGAGGGCAACAAGGGTATCCTTGTATGCCTCGGATGCGAAACCGACTTCGTGAGCCGCAACTCTGATTTCCAGAACCTTGCAGAGGCTATCGCTGACGTGGCCATCGCACAGTGCCCAGCTGACCTCGAGGGTCTCAAGGCTTGCAAGATGGCTGACGGTTACACCGTTGAAGAAGCTGTGGAGGCTCAGACCGGAAAAACCGGCGAGAAGCACGTGCTTGTAGGCTACGCCCTCGTTGAGGCGCCTTTCGTAGCCCAGTACATCCACAAGATCACCGGCAAGCTCGGCGCGCTGGTAGGCTTCAACAAGGAAGTTCCTGCAGAGCTCGCCAAGGGCATCGTGATGCAGGTGGCTTCCATGAACCCTGTCGCCATTTCCGCAGAGGACTGTCCTCAGGAAGTGATTGACAGCGAGCGCAATGTGGCTATCCAGAAGACCAAGGATGAGCAGATTCAGAAGGCAGTTGACGCCGCTCTCAAGAAGGCCGGTATCAATCCTGCCCACGTTGACAGCGAGGACCACATCGAGTCCAACACTGCTAAGGGATGGCTCACTCCGGAGCAGGCCAATCAGGCTCGCGAGATCATCAAGACCGTGAGCGCCGAGAAGGCTGCCAACCTCAACGAGCAGATGATTCAGAACATCGCCAACGGCCGTGTCCAGAAGTTCCTCAAGGAGCAGACTCTCCTCGAGCAGGACTATCAGATGAGCGACGAGAAGATTTCCGTAAAGGATGCTCTCGCTGCAGCTGACAAGGAAGCCAAGGTGGTTGTAATCAAGCGCTTCTCTCTCAATGACTAATTTTTAGCCGAAAATACACAAAAATGGCCGGCCCGGAAGGGTCGGCTGTTTTTTTGTACTTCTCCGGCATCATTTCTTTCTGATCACGGTCAAACCGTCCTTTAGGGGAAGGATTACGGTCTCGACGGCAGGGTCGGAGGCGACGATGCCGTTGAATTCCAGCAGGCCTTTTGTCTGGGCGTCGTGAGACGGGGGACTAGCATATACCTTCCCGTCCCAAAGGGTATCATCGGCAACCAGCAGTCCGCCCTTGCGAAGAAGGGGTAGGCAGAGCCTGTAGTATTCGGAGTACTGTCGCTTGTTGGCATCCACAAAAATGAGGTCATAAGGCCCTTCGAGTGTGCCCAGGCTCTCAAGCGCATCCCCTATGTGCAGGCGTATCCTGTCTTCAACTCCCGCCCTCTGCCAGCCTTCCCGCATAAGATCTTCAAGCTCGTCATTGATCTCCAGGGCGTCAAGGTATCCTCCCTCGGGCAGTCCCAAGGCCATCCAGCAGGAGGAGTAGCCGGTAAATGAACCTATTTCAAGAATTCTCTTTGCTCCGCTGATCTCGACCAGCATCTTCAGGAAACGCCCCTGCACCGGACCGGAGAGCATACGCGGATAATTGGTCCGTATATGGGTCTGCTTCTCAATCCATTCCAGGGCTTCGGGAGCGGCGCTGCTGTGTTCGCGTATGTACTTATTCTCCGAGGATTCCATTGTTCTTCGATATTCTCAAAATCTCTTTCTCGCTGAATTTTGTTTCAGTGCCTTTCCTGTATTTGCTCTCCCTGAAACTGAAAAGCTCGTGCGTGTCTGCGGAAATCAGCATGCGGTAGCACTTCATATCCGGACCCGGCTCGACAGGACTGACTGTCACGCATATCAGCGTGTCGCTGTCAGCCTGCATGTACAACTCATCGCATCTGTCAGGGTCCAGGCAGACCGTCTTTCCCTTGAATTTGCGGTCATAATAGCCAAGGCCTGCATAGGCCGCCTGATCGCTTACCATCGCGTCCTCGATGTAGGCCTGAAGTATGTCGATGAATGCTCCCATATACATAAGCTCCCTTCCGCTCGGAGCTCCGGCGCAGGCGATTGGTACCCTGACCACCTCGAACGGACGGCTAAGGTTGTTCTCGGCCTCAGGGTTGCCACCCTTCTCGAGGACTATGTATGTAATGCCTGAATCCACTCCGAGGTAGAGGAAGTACAGACTGTTGTCCCCCTTGAGTTTCTGCATGTCTTCGGCATTGCAGAACTCATATGGGGAGATTCTCCATCTGGTGGAGATTTCTTCTCGGAAGGTGATGTCGAGCAGGGGACTGCCGCCTCCTGCAACTTTGATGGTGCGTGTAGGAAAATCGGCAAGCCTGGCTTTCCTTGTGTAAACCTTTCCCTGAGCTCCGGCCGTTTGGCAGAAGAGCACGAACAGCAGGGAAACAAATAAGAGTCTCAAACTTTTTTCCATACTTTCAAAGTTACAAAGAAATTCATAAATTTGTAAACTATGTCAGATTATATTGTATCAGCCAGGAAATATCGTCCTGACAGTTTCGAATCACTGATCGGTCAGGACAATATTGCGAGGACTCTCAAAAACTCCATTAAGAGAGGCCAGCTTGCGCACGCCTACCTTTTTTGCGGCCCCCGCGGAGTGGGTAAGACAAGTGCTGCGCGCATCTTCGCAAAGACCATCAACTGCTATAACCCGAGCCCTGATCTCGAGCCCTGTGGCGAGTGCGAATCCTGCCGTTCCTTCGCGGAGGGACGTTCATACTGCATACACGAGCTGGATGCAGCGTCAAACAATGGCGTGGAGGATATCAAGGCCCTGATGGACCTGGTGCAGATTCCTCCTCAGACCGGGAAGTATTCCGTCTTCATCATAGATGAGGTGCATATGCTCTCCCCTCAGGCCTTCAATGCTTTCCTCAAGACCCTTGAGGAGCCGCCGGCACACGCCATCTTCATCCTTGCCACGACCGAGAAGCACAAGATACTCCCGACCATTCTGAGCCGCTGCCAGACTTATGACTTCAGCCGTATCAGCATCTCTGACATAGTGAGCAATCTGCGTGCCATCTCCGCCAAGGAGGGCATAGACATAGATGATGAGTCTCTGCATATCATTGCCGGGAAAGCTGATGGAGCTATGCGCGACGCCCTTACCATTTTCGACCAGACCGTAGCCTTCTGCGGCACAACGGTAAGGTATGGGGATGTAATGCGCAACCTCAATGTCCTGGATTACGAGTACTGTTTCAAGCTTGTGGACAATTTCCTTGCCGGGGATTACGCCAGCGCCCTGCTGGTGCTGGATGAAGTTCTTTCGAAGGGCTTCAACCCCCAGTACTTCATATCTGCCCTGGGCTCCCATCTAAGGGACCTTCTGGTAAGCAGGACAGGAGGACTGGAGTCCCTTGTGGATTTTCCGGAGTCCCTCGCCAAGAGGTACGCCGCCCAGGCTGCAAAATGCTCCGTCAGGTTCCTCTATGATGCTCTTGCCGTGACTTCCCAGTGCGAGGCCGGATATCGTGCCGCCCTCAATCAGAGGCTCCATATTGAATTCTCCCTTATGAAAATGTGCTTCCTGCTGACCCAGGCTCCAGCAGCACCGGTGAGTGGTGCGTCCGCCACGATGAACTCTCCGTCCCGACCTGACGCCACTGACCCGGCTCCGAAGCCTGCGTCTATTGCCAGCCCCGCTCCGAAACCCGATGCCGCTGCGGCGCCTGCAAAAGTGTCCGCTGTGCCAGAGCCTCAGCCGTCCCCGGCACCGAAGCCAGAGCCTCGCCGCAGTCCCCGTACGGGAGCCTCACTCTCCCTCAGTTCGCTTATGAATGGGGACAGCAAGGAACAGAAGGAGGCTGAAGAGGCGGCAAAGCCTGTGGAGAACGCCCAGCTCCCTTCCGAGGAGCAGCTTGCCCTCAAGTGGAAGGAACTGGCAGAGTCATACGCTTCCAAACCAAGGCTTGCCAACGCCCTTTCGGAGGCGAAGCTTTCCTTCCGTGAGGAGGATGGACGGAAAGTGGTCATTTTTACCGTCACCAACGAGGCCCAGCGCCGCTGGATCGAGGAGAAGATGCTCCGCGAGATGGAAAAGGACTTCTGCGCTCTGGCTTCCTGCAGGATGCTCAGGCTTGAGCCTGCGGTGCTCCCGGAGGAGGAGGTAAAGGAAGTGAAATATATGCCTAAGGATAAGGCTGAAGACCTTATCAGTCATAATGAGGAGGTAAGGAACCTAGTGATGGATCTCTCCCTCGATGTAAACTGATGAAAAGTATATGAAACTGCGTTGCGAAAATCTGGTCAAGAAGTACGGTCTGCGCACCGTTGTGAAAGGTGTTTCGATGGAGGTGAGCCAAGGCGAAATCGTAGGTTTCCTCGGTCCTAACGGTGCCGGCAAGACCACCAGCTTCTATATGATCACGGGACAGATAGTCCCCAATGAAGGCAAGGTCTTCCTTGACGACGAGGAGATTACCGGTATGCCTATGTACAAGCGTGCCCAGAAGGGTTTGGGCTACCTGCCGCAGGACGCATCCGTATTCAGGAAGATGTCCGTGGAGGACAATATTCTGTCGGTTATGGAGATGAGGGGAATCGGCAAGGCGGAGAGGAAGGAGAGACTGGAGTCGCTGATAGACGAGTTCAACCTCTCGAAGGTGCGCAGGTCTCTGGGAATACAGCTTTCCGGAGGCGAGCGCCGTCGCTGCGAGATAGCCAGGGCTCTGGCGATTGACCCGAAGTTCATCCTTCTTGACGAGCCTTTTGCCGGAGTGGATCCGATAGCGGTGGAGGACATCCAGTACATCATCGCAAAGCTGAAGTACCGCAATATAGGGGTTATCATCACCGACCACAATGTGGGTGAGACTCTGGCGATTACCGACAGGGCGTATCTCCTCTACGAAGGGACTATACTCCAGGAAGGCACGCCTCAGCAGCTTTCCGAGGACGATGACGTGAGGACAAAGTATCTCGGATCAGGCTTCGTGCTGAAGCGGTCCGTGTCCGTGCAGAGGGCTAAAGACGAGTATGATGCCAAAATGAAAAAAGAGAAAGAGAATGATTAGAATACCGGACATCACCATAGCGGTGGACGGATTTTCCTCCACCGGCAAGAGCTCCTTTGCGAAGGAGGTGGCGAAGAAGTTCAGCTTCCTTTACCTGGATTCCGGAGCTTTGTACAGGGGAGTGACCCTATTCGCCCAGGAGAACGGGTTTATTGATGCGGACAACAAGGTCTCCGAAGGGCTTGAGGCTGCGCTCGAAGGGCTGGACCTGCACTTCGGGGAGGGCGGCGCACTCCACATCGGGGAGCGGTGCATAGAGATGGAAATACGCTCAATGGGCGTGTCTTCGCAGGTGAGCCCCATAGCCACGGTGCCCTATGTGCGCAGCTGGGTGGACAAACGCCTGCATTACCTTGCCTCATCGGGGAGGGTGGTTATGGACGGCAGGGACATAGGCACTACCGTGTTCCCGAATGCTGAGCTCAAGATTTTTATGACAGCCAGGGAGGAAGTGCGCGCGAAGCGCCGCTTCGACGAGATGAAGTCCAAGGGCGGCAACCCGGACCTCGAGGAGGTGCTGGCAAACCTCCGAGAGAGGGATTATATTGATTCCCACCGCAGCACCTCACCTCTGCGCAGGGCTGACGACGCCTTTGAACTGGACAATTCTGATATGAGCATGGCCGAAGAACTCAGCTGGGTTCAGGGCCTGATACAGGGCCGTTTCGGCCTTTTGGGATAGGCGATGCGCGTAGAGATAGATTCACATTCCGGCTTCTGTGGAGGAGTTATCAGGGCCATAGGCACGGCTGAGAAGTACCTTCATTCCCACGGAGGCAGGCTTTATTCCCTTGGAGCGATAGTTCACAACGAGGAAGAGCTCTCCCGCCTCGCTTCACTCGGCTTGGTGTGCATCGATAGCCTGGACGGGCGTTCCCCGGTACTGATCCGTGCCCACGGGGAGCCGCCTTCCATCTACCGGGAGGCGCAGGAGTCAGGGATAGAGCTGATTGACTGCACCTGTCCCGTGGTGCTCAAATTGCAGGGACAGATACGCGAAGCCTATGCAAGGCTTTCAGCCTCAGGCGGAAGCCTGGTGATTTTCGGAAAGACAGGACATCCGGAAGTGCTTGGCTTGATGGGACAGGTTAACTCCGACGTCACGGTGATTCAGAGTCTGGAAGAGCTCAAACCCCTCCTGGAGAAGGGTATGCTTCCTGTGGACAAGGACATAGAGCTGTTTTCGCAGACCACGATGAGCCCTTCCGAGTATGAGAGGGTGTACTCATATCTGCAAAGCTCGATGCGTGGTGCATCGCTCACGGTCCACAATACCATATGCTCGCAGGTTAGCTCCAGACACAGGGAACTGATGCAGTTTGCGCGTAACCACGATGTCATTGTGTTCGTGTCCGGAAAGGAGAGCTCCAACGGGAAGGTCTTGTACGAACTCTGCCGCAGCGTCAATCCCCGAACTTACCACATAGTCTCGCCTGAAGGTCTCGACCCTAGCTGGTTCGATTCTGCCGACAGTGCAGGAGTGTGCGGGGCGACATCCACGCCTAAGTGGTTGCTGGAAAACGTGTCCCGGGCCATAGAAAATTTGCATTAGTTCCATCATTTGACTAACTTTGCCAAGTTATAGACAATAATTAATTATTTACGATATCTTATGGCAACAACAGCTGATTTCAAAAACGGTCTTTATCTGAAGTACAATGACAAGCCTTGTATGATTGTGTGGTTCCAGCACGTAAAACCTGGCAAGGGACCTGCTTTCGTGAAGACCAAACTCCGCAACCTGGAGAACGGACGCATACTTGAGAACACTTTCACCGCAGGTGCGAAGATCGAGACCATCGATGTGGAGCGTCGTCCATACCAGTTCCTTTATGAAGAGGAGGACGGATTCAACTTTATGCACGAGGAGACCTACGAGCAGATCCTCCTTCCGAAGGAAGTTGTGGAGAATGCCGACCTTATGAAGGAAGGACAGCACGTGGAGATGATGTTTGTGGTTGGTGAAGAGAAATGCCTCACCTGCGAACTCCCTACCTACGTGACCCTTGAAGTGACTTATTCAGAGCCTGCAGTGAAGGGCAATACCGCTTCCACTTCAGCCCTCAAGGAGGTTACTCTCGAGACCGGTGCAAAGATTATGGTTCCTCTCTTCATCGAGGCCGGTGAGAAGATTACCGTCAACACTACTGACCGCTCATACGGACAGAGAGTGTAAGCAAAGACACGGATGCATTATGAAAATAGAGGTCGACTGTTTCAGTCGGCCTCTATTTTCAATTCCTGAATCTTGCATTCGTTGCCTTTGGAACTGACGAATATTGTCACAGAGAAATTCTCGCCCCCGGCGGAAAGATTGCCCAGGGCGTACTTCATATTGGCCCGCTCGGCAGTATGGGTGATTTCGAACTCCCTTGGAGTGTACGAGGAGAAGAAGACCTTAAGTATCTGCTTCGCCTGATTCTTGCTGGTGCTGCCTTCCTGTCCTGCAATGGTGAGCTCCAGATTGGTGTCAAACCAGGCAGACAGACTGTCTGCGTCACCCTTCACTATGTACTTGCTGATAGGGCTGAACACATCAAAACTCTCCGTTTGCGCAGATGCAGGCATCCCGAAGAGGAGAGGAAAGATGATAATCAGTATGTTTAATAAATGTTTCACGGAATAAAACGTGCAAAAGCCGTACCATAATGCGATTTGATGTGTAGAAAACTTTGTTTATATTTGTCAGGATATGAAAATTACGCTCCTTACCGTGGGGCGGACTGACGTGGAATGGGTCCGCAAGGGTCTCGATTTGTATGTGTCGAGGCTTAGGCATTATGTGCCCTTCTCCCTGATTGAAATCCCGGAACTGAAGAATGTGTCAGCTTTGGCCAGGGAGCAGATAAAGCAGAAGGAAGGTGAACTTGTCCTGAAGGCTCTCAAGCCTTCGGACTGCGTAATACTTTTGGATGAGCGCGGACGGGAGTACAGATCGATTGAGTTTTCCGCGATGCTGGAGGACAGGATGAGCAGGGGAGGACGGGACCTTGTCTTCGTCGTCGGGGGAGCATACGGGTTCAGCGATGCGGTATATTCCCGTTCCGACGAAAAGATCTCCCTTTCAAAAATGACCTTCTCCCATCAGATGGTGAGAACGATTTTTGCAGAGCAGCTCTATCGGGCTTTCACAATCATGAAAGGAGAGCCTTATCATCACGAATAAATGAAGAACAGGAAGAAAATATTCAGCGTTCTCACCGTCCTGATGCTTTTGGCAAGTGCGGTGATGATGGTATTCTCATCCACCAGGGTCAGAAGTGCAGCAGATGCCGACAGGGTGGCTGCCGGGGTGTCGCGAGCATTACAAAAGCGTATGGACCTGCTGGACAAGTATATTGCCCAGGCCTTGGCCCAGGATCCTTCGGGCTGGCTTTCGCTGGAAGGTCTGCCTTCGGATATGGTTGTGTACCGCTACATTGAGGACACGCTCCAATCCTGGGTGGGGGAGTTCCCGGTTTCCAATGACAATATACATTCAGGCACCTATCTTCCTGTCATCACCAATCCTGCCCGTTCCCTGGTTTCTCCGCTTTCCAACATAGGAGAATCGGCGAGACTGGTAAATATGGGGCAGCAATGGTTCATTGCCAAGTCTCAGGTTGAGGACAACTGCCGCGTCATTGCCGGAATAGAGATTCTCGGCAATATGAACGGTCAGCGTATGCGGGTCAACCCTGCCCTGCACATCAATCCCTGTTATGCAGTAAGGAGTCTTGCCGAGACCGGCGGATCTGCCGTGTACCTTGACGGTGAACCTGTGTTCAAGGTTATATGTGAGACTCTGGATGCCTCTCTGCTTCAGGATCCCGGTCTGTTGTGGTTTGCGTTCGCGTTTTTGATAGCTGCCGCTTTCTGCTTCCTTCTTGCCGAGAGGAACGTGAAGCGTCTGTTCATCACCCTGCTTGTGCTGGTCTGCGTGATGACTTCATTCTACCTCTGGGGCCGCAACGCCGGCGGACGCTTCATCATCTTCTCCCCGGTGCTCTATGCCGGTGGGGCAGTGTTCAGCTCGCTTGGAGCCGTGGTCATTGCCAATCTCGCCATTCTGCTCATCGTTTCATGCATATATATCGCACGTGACAGTCTCTCCGGGATGTTCCGTAATGATTCCTCCCGCTGGGTCTTTATCGTTTGCGACCTGGCGCTGATTCTGCTGCTGCTTGCCTACACTCACCTTATGCTCAAGAGCATAATCCTGAATTCCGGCATCACTATGGAACTTTACAAGCCGGCGGAATTCACTCCTTTCTGCGCCATAGTGTATGCCTCATTCATTTCCATGCTGATGAGCGTGCCTATGCTTGCACAACTGGGCTCGGTTTCAGCGCCCGGCCGTTACCGTGGCAAGTTCAATGCATTCTCGATGGGGAACAAGCTCCTTTACAGTGTCTTCATAGCAGTATATCTGATAGGTATCTCCTCTACTCTCGGTTTCCGCAAGGAGCAGGACCGTATGGAGGTGCTGGCAAACCGTCTTTCTTTCGACAGGGACATCTCCCTTGAAATGCGGCTTCGCAGAATAGAGAACCAGATAGCTGAGGATATGATCATTTCCGCCTTGTCTGTATTCAACAATACCGCTTCCACAATTCAGGGGCGAATACTGGACACTTATTTCTCCCGCACCGAGCAGGATTATCTTGTATCAGTGTATGTGTTCAATGACAGCAACAACACCCGTGCTGCCCTGGACCAGTATAACCGCTTGCTGAAGGACGGGGTTCCGATCGCTGACAATTCCCGCTTCCTGTACGTGAAAAGGGATAGCGGCCACTCCTATTATGTGGGCCTCTTCCTCTATCTGGTTGAGGGCAACGGTATCAGCAGGGTGCTTGTGTGTCTGGAGTCCAGGGACATACGCGGCAACAAGGGTTACGCCAGCATATTCGGCATTACTCCTCCCGGCAAGGTTACGATCCCGGCAGGTTATTCCTACGCCAGGTATGAGGGGACGAATCTTAAATCCAGCCACGGCAGTTTTGCTTACCCTACCAAGCTCAGTCCGAAATTGAGAAATATCGCTTACGAGCTCAAGAACAGGTCCGAG
>SFJB01000159.1 GCA_004555145.1 Bacteroidales bacterium
GGCGTTGGTGTCCTGGTACTCGTCCACCAGCACCTCGGCAAACCGGCCCTGCCACTGGCGGGCCAGCTCCGTGGGACTGCCGTCCGGCGCCACCAGCGCCCGGACCGCAAAGTGCTCCAGATCGTTGAAATCCAGCATCCGACGACGGCGTTTGGCCTGCTGATAGGCCTCCTCGAACGCCGACACCAGCCGAAACAGCGCCTCGGCCAGTTCATAAAGTGCGTAACGCGCATAGGAGCGTAGCTGGTTGACCCAATGCTCATCCGCGACCGCCGCCTCCCTGAGCGAGCCATTGAGCAGCCGATAGGCATATTGCATCCGCTTTTGCAGGGAGTTGTCGCGGGGCGCACGCAAGAAGCGAAGGGCGGCGATAAAGAAACGCACTGTCGGCGAGCTATCCAGTGACAGGGCCTCATCGGAGATAATGTCGTAGCGATAGGGATCGTCCGGGTGTGTCGCCTTGTATTGCAGCAAGGCATTGGCCACGAGCTTACCGTGGGCTTTGGTGCGCACCAAGATAGCGATCTCTTTCAAGGCATACCCGTTCTGCTGCAGCCGCCGAACTGTCTCGGGCAACCGGTTCAAGGCCTCCGTTTCCCAAGGCTCCTCCTTGCTATCTGTCAGGAAATCCACGCAGACATGGCCTGCCCGCTGTTGGAAGCGAGGGGGAATCTGTTGTACGCACTGGTCATAGGCTTTGACAAGCAGTTGGCTGTAAGCGGCTTGCTCCTTTTGCGAGAGCGAAGAGGCCTGAAGCGTCTCATTATAGATCTGTTGCAGCAAAGCGGGTGCGATGGTGAACAGAGCGTTGTTGAAGGCGACGATGTGGTGACAGCTGCGCCAGTTCGCTTGCAACGTCTCCTTGCGCACCAAGGCCGGGGGAAAATCACGATGCACCTGTTGATCGAGCAGTGTCCAGTCGGAGTTCCGGAAGCGGTAGATGCTCTGCTTTACATCACCCACGATCAGGTTCTCTTGGCCTTGCGCCAAGCTCTCCTCCACGAGCGGACGGAAATTTTTCCACTGCATCTGGCTCGTGTCTTGAAATTCGTCGATCATGTAATGGTCAATCTGCGTGCCGATCTTCTCGTAGATGAACGAGGCGTCGCTATCTTGGATGACCCGGTTCAGCAACTCGTTCGTGTCCGCGATGAGCATGATGTTGTTCTTTGCCCGATAGGAGCTGATTTGCCGGGAAATATCGGTCAAGATGCCCAAGGTGAAATAGTAACGGGTCAACTCTTTGGCGGTGAAATAGTTCGTGGCATGGTCATACTGGTCGATCAGCTGTTGCACGCAGTCCCCCAATCCATCCGCCACCGTTTGTGCGATCCGCTCCTTCAGCTCCGCCTTGGCCTTATTGGCGCTGTAATTCTCCGTCTGCTCCGTTAATTTGCGGAAGGTGGAGGAGGGAGCTTTCAGTATGCCTTGTGCCCATACGTTGAAAAGGAGGAGGGAGGAACGACTCGCTCCGGAGAAATCGGTCGGTTGCAATCCATGTTCCCCCATGATTCGCAGTGCCCGTTCGCCCAGCTTTTTCGCCTCACTTTCCGTCTGGTTGATGATGCTGAAAAGCAGCTGCCTGTATGCCTCAAATTCCTGTTTGTCCGTAGGAGGAGTGTCAACCTGCGAATGATAGGCCCTGTAGCTCTCCTTGAACAGTTCCTGGGCCAGTTTGACCAGGTCTTTCCGGAAATTCCAACCCTTGCCCTCCTCGATACGTGTCTCTGCGAAGCGCACCAGCCAGCCTAACAGCGCTTTCTGCTCCGGCTTGGCCAGGTCGTTCAGGAGGCCGTCGATCGCCTCTTTAAGTACCAAGTCCTCATCCATCTCGATGCCATAGCCCCCTTGCAAGCCAATCTCGCGGGTAAAGGCACGGGTAATCTGTTGGAAGAAGCGGTCGATCGTGCTGATGTTGAAGGCGGAGTAGTCGTGTAGCAAGGCGATCAAGATCTGCTTTGCCTTTTGCCTCACCTGCTGATCGCTTAGGCTATATGTCTCAGTCAGATCCGATAAGTAATCGGAGGGCGCATCTGAGGCCAAGTGATACAGTTCAGACAAGATGCGGCTCTTCATCTCCTCGGTCGCCTTGTTGGTGAAGGTCACCGCCAAGATGCGTTTGTAGGCACCGGGGGCAGAGAAGAGCAGCTTCAGGTATTCGCCGGTTAGTTTGTGTGTTTTGCCGGCACCAGCAGAGGCTCTGTAGATGGTCAGCATCGGACAGTCGGTTTATTTGAGTTTGCTTTTCGTGTAGCCCGCCTGCAGCAAAAGGGCTAACGCCTTCTGCCGGAAATCGCCCTGCAGGATGATCTCCCCCTCCTTGGCCGATCCGCCCACGCCACATTTCACTTTCAGCTCCTTACCCAAAGCCGCTAAGTCGGCTGCGGTGCCTTGAAAACCCGTAATCAAGGTCACGGTCTTGCCACCCCGACCCTGTTTATCCAAAGCGATGCGTAGGGCCTGCTTCTCCTTCGGCAAAGTCTCCGCCTCCACCTCCTCGTTGGTCTCATAGTGAAAATCCGGATTGGTGGAATAGAGAATGCCCAACCGATCCTTCCAGTCATTCTTTTTCATG
>SFJB01000160.1 GCA_004555145.1 Bacteroidales bacterium
TTGAGGCCGCCGCTTCCATAGGTGCAGAAAGGTACAATCTTCTTTCTCTCAATCTTATAGGCATCAAAAAGGGAGCTTACCGGCGTAGCGTATATGCCGTTCCACACAGGGAATCCAAGGAAAATGAGGTCATATTCGGAAAGGTCTGACTTCAACGGCTTGAGCGCCGGAATGTGGCCCTCCGCCTTCTCTCTGGCGCAGCGCTCCACGGTCTCCATAAAGTTGCCGTTGTAAGGTTCCTCCACTTCAAGCAGTTCGATATCCGCACCAAGGCGCTTGGCGATTTCCTCGGCCACCTGCTGTGTGGCTCCGCTTTGGGAGTAATAAAGTACGAGTACTTTCTTCTCGCTGCTGCAAGAAACTACGGCAGCAATTGCTGCGATGGCGGTGATGATTTTTTTCATTTTTTACTAGTGCTTGATTGTTCTACGAGTTCATAATCCAGAAGCCTCTGTTCCAGGTTGGCGCTCTTTACCTTTATGCGCACCTGGTCTCCGAGACGGAAAATCTTGTGGGTGCGGCGTCCCACCAGCCTGTAGCGTGCTTCGTCGAATTCGAAGAAGTCGCTCTTTATCTCGCGCAGGGACACCATTCCTTCAATCTTGGTCGGTTCTATCTCCACGTACATGCCCCACTCGGTGATGCCGGACACCGTGCCCTCGAACTCCTGTCCGAGCTTGTCCTGCATGAATTCGACGAGTTTGTACTTCACTGAGGTGCGCTCGGCATCCGCTGCCACGAGTTCACGCTCGGACGCGTACTGGCACTCCTTCTCGTACTCCTCTTTCTTGCGGCTTTCCGCCCCGTCCAGATAGAGGGCAAGCAACCTGTGGACCATAAGGTCAGGATAGCGTCTGATAGGGGAAGTGAAATGGGTGTAGAACTGATATGCAAGGCCGTAGTGGCCGATATTGTCAGTGCTGTAGCAGGCCTTGGCCATAGCCCTGAGAGCCAGGTTTTCGAAGGCATTGAATTCAGGCTTGCCCTTGGCTGAATCCAGGAGCTTGCTCAGGGACTTCGCCGCAGCACGTCCGCTGGTCGCTTCGTTTTCGGAGAACTTGTATCCGAAGCCCTTTGCAAAAGTGCGCAGACTTTCCAGCTTGAGTTCGTTAGGCTCGCCGTGGACACGATAGACAAAGGTCTTTGCATTCTTCATCGCAACACCGTTCATCTTTCCTCCGGTCGCCACGAACTCGGCTACAGTCTTGTTGGCCAGGAGCATAAAGTCCTCAATGAGCCAGTTGGCTTCCTTAGAAATCTTCTGATAAACGTTTACCGGCTTACCTTGGGCATCCACCTCGACCTTCATCTCCGGACGGTCGAAATCTATTGCCCCGGATTTCCTGCGCTGGGCGCGCATTATCTGCGAGAGGGAATTCAAGATGAGTATAGCCTGTCCGAGTTCGTCAGTTTCCGGCACGGACTCGGCATCGATATATGCCTGGGCCTGCTCATAGCTAAGTCTGTGATTACTCCTGATGACGGCACGGCCTATCCAGCGCGACTTGATTTCCGCCTTGGGAGTCATCTCAAATACGGTGGAGAACACGAGCTTGTCCTCATCCGGGCGCAAGGAGCAGAGCTTGTTGCACAATTTCTCGGGCAACATCGGCACCGTGCGGTCCACAAGGTACACTGACGTACCTCGGTCGCGAGCTTCCTTGTCCACTATGCTGCCCGGGGTGACGTAATAAGAAACGTCGGCAATGTGCACGCCTATTTCATAATTGCCGTTGGAAAGGCGCTCAATCGAAAGGGCGTCGTCGAAATCCTTGGCGTCCGCCGGGTCTATGGTGAAGGTGAAACGCTTGCGAAAGTCCTTCCTGCCCTTCATCTCCCTGCTTCCTATGGTATCCGATATCTTGTCCGCAGCTTCCTCGACCTCCCTGCTGAAGCGGTACGGCAGATTGAACTCGGCGAGTATGGCGTGCATCTCAGTGTCATTGGCACCAGGCTCGCCCAACACGTCACTGATATGGCCGCGCGGGCATACATCCTTCCTTTCCCAACGGTCCACGAAGGCTGCCACCTTCATTCCCGCCTTGGCTCCGAGTTTCTCGGCTTCTGCCGGGTCCACTTCTATGTCATAAGGCATCAACTTGCTCTGCATCAGGACCCAGGCCTGGCTTCCCACGCTGTGGTAAATGCCCACGAAAGGCTTGTTCGAGCGCTGGATTATCTCCACAACCTCGCCTTCGCAGCGTTTGCCTTTCTCCTTGTCACCCTTTCTCGTGACTGACACGCGCACCGTATCCCCATTGAGGGCGTGGCGCGTCTTGGATGCCTTTACGAAGACATCCTCCCTCTCCGTCCCTTCCTCTGCTTCCGGGATGACGAAGATGAATCCTTCACGGGTCATCTGCACCTTACCCGTGACCTGCGGGAAGACCTTCTTCCCACGGGCTTTGCTTTTCTTTATTTTTCGTTTCATACAAGGGCAAAGTTACTTATTTCTTGGATAATATTGTTAACTTTGCGCGTTTTGTTAACATTATCTTCATAAAATGAGAAAATCTTTCATTTCCATCGCAGTAGGC
>SFJB01000031.1 GCA_004555145.1 Bacteroidales bacterium
CGTGAGTTCGGTATGGCATTCAACGGCGGCGCCACCTACAACACTCTTGTAGGAAGTGGCAACACATTCTCCGTTGAAGAAATGGCCCTCATCAACAGCGACGAGGGTGAGAACATCAGTTTCTCCACTATGCCTGGCCAGACCACCGTACTTGCCGTGCTCGGATATAACGACGAAGAAACTCCTAACACCATCGAGGGCACTGACGACTCTGACCCTGCAGTAGCCAAGGTCAAGGCCATTAACGAACCGGCAAAGGCACCTGTCGAGTCCAGCCTGTTCAAAGACCTTCTCGGAGACTGGACAATGAGCGCAGATGTTGCTGAATACGATTATTATTCATCCGGTTGGGCACCAGCCGGAACCAAGTCCTGCAAAGTCAGCATCGTGGAAGGCGTAAGCTATCCTGAAACCCTCGACGAGTCAGTATATGCAACCTACAAGGATCTCGTAGGTATGAGCAAGGAACAGGTGGATGCCCTCTATGACGAGTTCAAGACCGAAATGGACGAGTTCAACGCCATGCTCAAGAGCCAGAACAGGCTCCTCTGCTACGGTTTCGGTTTCGACAATGCAGATGCCTACACGCAGTACTTCACCCTCAACACTCCTTATGACCTCTTCACCAGCGATAGCTACAACGGATACGACAACAACTCGATGCTCTGGGATTGCGGTCCGAAGTGGTATCTCGAGATACTCGAAGACGGCAGCGTAGTGGCTCCGGTCAATGCTGTAAGGCAGTATCCTCTCAACCTCGCCGGATACTATACGGTATATCTCGCAGGTGTCGCTGATGCATACATCAATGTGCTTGAAGACGGTTCCGATGTTCTCTTCCCAGTATCCGTTTCCGAAGACGCCAACACCGTTACCGTTAACCCTTACATCTACGAAGATACCGAATACTTCCTCAACGGAATGTTCAGTAATTACGGATACATGTATCCTACAAACTATAAGATCACTTCCGCTCTCACCCTCACGAAGGGATGGACTGAAACAGCTCCTGCATCAGTCAAGTCAGCCGGCAATGCCGCACCTGAGATGATCAGCATTCCTTCTGTCAACGGCATGAAGGAGGCAAGAATCAGTCCTGCAAAGCGCAAGACTTCATTCAAGGCTATCAAGAAATACGAAAAGGCCGAGTACAGCATCGTAACCCGCGAGCAGCTCGAGAAAAATGTAGAGGCCAGATATGCCAACAAGCGCTAAAACACTTGCATTATCGATTGTCGGTCTGTTGTGCTGGACTTTGTCCGGCGCACAGACCGCTTTCAATAATGGAATTTTCTCCGCAAGTCTGGAGAGCAACAGCATTGGATACATAAATGACAGCGGCCTGGGAGCAGTGATTCCAGACGACCGCTTCGGATCCAACAACTATCTCAAGATGGACTACAATGCCGGGAACTTCTCGGCCGGAATGCAATTGGAAGGCTATCTTCCAGCCCTGTATGGCTTCGAAATAGGCCAGCAGGCTGACCCGAAGAAACTCTTCCTCGCATCCAAGTACATCAGGTGGAGTTCCGAAAGGCTGAGCATCCATTTGGGAGACATTTATGATCAGTTCGGCAACGGACTGATTTTCCGTTCTTACGAGGACCGCAATCTCGGCTTCAACAATTCTCTCGAAGGCATACAGCTCGCATACTCATTCACGGACTGGATTTCCCTGAGGGGCATGTACGGACGTCCGAGGCTCTATACCGATTACCTCGATTCCTGGGTCAGAGGCGCTGACCTCAATCTTTCCATAAGCGGCATATTCGGCTGGAAGCAGCTTCTGCTCGACCTTGAAGGAGGTTTTGTAAGCAGATACGAAGATCTCGGGACCGGGCTCAGCAACGTCAATCTCTTCTCCGCCTCGGCCAACTTTGCATGGAAAGGACTCACGCTCAAAGGCGAATATGCCCTGAAGAGCCAGGACTTCGCAGCATTTAGCGAGGCTGAAGCCCACAGGGGTGCCGCCATCTATGCTGAAGCCATCTACAGCAGAAAGGCTTTCAGCGGATCAGCCACGTTCCGTATCATAGACCATATGGGCACTATGCTCTCCCTCCAGGGGACAGGCACAGGCAACACCCTCAACTACCTCCCTTCCCTGACGAGGCAGTACCACTATATGCTCCCTAACCTCAACCCTTACCAGGTGAACGTAATAGGTGAGGCTGCAGGCCAGCTTGACCTCTTCTACACCCTGCGCAGCAAGAGCAGCCGCAGCAAGTATTGGGTATTCCATGCCAATGCGTCCACAGCCTGGACCATAAGCGGGAAGCAGAGCGATGACGGAACCAAGAGGATGATGTGGGGCGATGTCAATGCAGATGCCGAATGTCACTGGGGAAGGAATCTGAAAACCACATTCCTCTACTCAAGGCAGCAGTGGAATCCCAGCCACGGCTACGTGGACGGCGATTACGTATCCAACATCTTCGTAGCTGACGTGCAGTACAAGTTCAGCAGACGCCACGCACTCCGAGGCGAAATGCAATACCTCCAGTCCAAAGATTATGAAGGCGACTGGGTGGCAGGCCTGCTGGAAATGACCATAGCTCCGCATTGGAATATCTATGTCAGCGATATGTACAATGCCGGGCTCACTCACAAGCATTACTACACCGCCGGAGCCAGCTGGTCGAAGGGTGCCACCCGCATCCAGCTCAGCTACGGCCGCAACAGGGCCGGATACGTATGTTCCGGAGGCGTTTGCCGCTATACTCCTGCATACACGGGGCTCAACCTGATGCTTACAAGTTCCTTCTGACAAAAAGAAAAATCATAAATTGAAATGAACAGATATCTCAGTATTCTCGCATTGCTCGCAATGCTTTTTGCAGCCCCTGCCTGCTCTCTGACCGGCGATGACGACCCGAATGACAGCAGCAAGGAGCTCACCGTGGAAGTGGACAACATACTCATCACCGCAGACGGCAATTCCTTCGCGAAGTTCACCGTAATGTACGGCGACAAGGATGTCAGCAGCGAGGCCAAGTACTACGACGCCGACACCAATCTTCCCGTGGAACTGCCGGGCTCACGCTTCTGTACTGACACTCCTGGAAACTACAGGTTCTGGGTTTCATACAAGACCCTCAGCAGCGAAATAATCACCATCACCGCCATCTCCGGCAAGGTTCCGACCCTTCCTGATGACCCTAAGCCATCCAGCCTGAATTTCCAGCGCAGGGTGCTTATCAGCCAGTTCACCGGCACAGGCTGCGGATACTGCCCTTATATGACCTCACTTCTCAATACCTTCAAGGCAAAGAGCGAAAACAAGGACAAGTACGTGCACTGCGCGGTGCATACCTTCAACTCCAGCGATCCCGCATACATTGAAACGAACCTTCCGGGAGCGATGACAGTAAGCAGCTATCCTAGCGTGATACTGAACCTCAATTCCAAGAGCAAGTTCAACAAATACACCCGCCTCGACCTCTTTACCGAGAAATTCAACAGTTACTACGATGCCGAGACCGCCAAGGCAGGAATATGCGCCAGCACAATCCTTGACGGCAACCAGCTTGTGGTGAACTTGGGAGTGAAGGCAGCTGTAGACGGAGAGATAAGGGTGGCTGCATGGTTGCTCGAAGACGACATATACGGTGTACAAGCCGGGGCCCTGGACTCAAGCAACAACACCCACGACAACTGCGTGCGACTCATCTTCGGCAAGAACGGCACGAAGGATTTCAGCGGCACTTCAGTCGAGCTCAAGGCCGGCGAAAGCGCTTCCCAGTTCTATATTATGGACCTGGACGAGTCCTGGGTGGCAGAGAATTGCCACGTCATAGTCTTTGTCAGCAGCAATACCGGCACTTCCTACACGGTAAACAACGTGATAGACTGCCCTGTCAACGCCAGCGTGGCATACGACTACGCCGACTAAAGCTTTTCAGCCAGCGCACGGGCGGCGTTGATGCCGTCCATTGCGCTGGACACTATTCCTCCTGCGTAACCCGCCCCTTCCCCGCAAGGGTAGATGCCCGGCAGGGAAACGTACTCATAACTCTGCGGATCGCGAGGTACGCGCACTGGCGACGATGTGCGGGATTCCACTCCCAGAAGCAGGGCGGCGTTGGTGTAGTAATTGCGCATCTTTACGCGAGGAAAAGCCTTCTGCAAACGCTCGGCGACCATTTTCGGAAGCAGCTGGTGCAGAGGTGCACTTACTACTCCGGGGTGATAGGAGGTAGGAGGCATAGTCTTGGACATCTTTCCGTTGCAGAAATCTTCCATTCTCTGGGCGGGAGCCGCCATAGGATTAGGCGCTCCGCAGCTCAGGGAATATTTGTACATATCCTCTTCCACCTTGTGCTGGAAATCCATCAGACGCAGAGGACTGTCGCCCGGAACATCTTCAGGCTCGATCTGGACCACCACGCCCGCGTTTGCGAACTTGCCCGAACGCGCCGAATTCGACATACCGTTCAGCACTATGGTTCCAGGTTCCGTGGAAGAAGGCACCAGTATGCCGCCAGGACACATACAGAATGAGAACACTCCCCTTCCGTCCACCTGCTCCACGAAGGAATACTCCGCAGCCGGCACGCCAGGCTTCCACTGTCCGTGGTACTGGCACCAGTTAATCTTTTCCTGGGGATGTTCCACCCTGACGCCCAGGGCGAAGCCCTTTGCTTCCAGCTCCCCTCCTCGCGCTTGCAGCATCTCGTATACGTCGCGCGCGGAGTGTCCCGTGGCCAGAATCACCTTCTCCGAACGGTAATTCTCCCCGTTTGCGCAATCCAGCCTCCACAGTCCGTCTTCCTCGCGCTCCAGGGATTCGACGCGGCAGCCGAAGTGGTACTCGCCACCCTGCTCGGTGATGAACTTGCGTATATTCTCCACCACCGCAGGGAGTTTGTCGGAACCTATGTGCGGATGCGCATCGATCAGTATGTCTGAGGAGGCGCCGAACTTCACCAGCAGCTGAAGCACCTGGCGTATGTCGCCGCGCTTAGAAGAACGGGTGTAGAGCTTGCCGTCTGAAAATGCGCCTGCGCCGCCCTCACCGTAACAGTAGTTCGACTCGGGATTCACCACGCCTTCGCGGGAAAGCCTCGCCATATCGGTCTTTCGCTCGTGCACATTCTTTCCCCTTTCCAGGATTACCGGACGCAGGCCTTGCGCTATGAGTTCCAGGGCTGCGAACATGCCTGCGGGTCCTGCTCCCACCACTGTGACAGCCGGCTTTCCGTGCACGTCGGGATACTCCGGGAGCTCGTAGGGACGGTACTCGTCCTCAGGTCCGTAAGCTTCATACTGGTAGCGCCATACCGGCTCCTTGCGGGCGTCTATGGAACGCTTCTTGAGCACCCATTTCATCCCCGCCGCTTTCGCCTCTATCTCCTTCAGTCGCGGTTCCCTCGTAAGAGGACAGCTAATTTCAAATTCTTTCATCTGATTCGATTTTGCAAGCTCCCATCATTCATTAAAAATCTGCCGTCCTCGATACCGGAGCCACGTCCAGGGGAGTCCTTTCCCCGGCAAGGTAATGAAAGTATCCGGCTATCGCTATCATCGCGGCATTGTCGGTAGTAAACTTAAACTCAGGCAGATATGTATTCCAGCCGCGCTTCTTCCCCTCCTGCTCCACGCGGGCGCGCAGGCCGCTGTTGGCCGATACTCCCCCACCTATGGTAATCTCCCTGATTCCCGTCTGCGCCGCAGCCTTCACGAGCTTGTCCATCAGGATGTCTATCAGCGCCTTCTGAAAAGAAGCGCAGATGTCAGCCTTGTTCTTCTCCATAAAATCCGCATCCTTTGCCATCTCGTCGCGCACAAAATAGAGCAGGGAGGTCTTGATTCCGCTGAAACTGTAATCCAGTCCGGGTATATGAGGCTTTGCGAACTTGAAACGCTTCGGATCTCCTTCCTTGGCCAGGCGGTCGATAATCGGGCCTCCGGGATAGCCCAGGCCCATCATCTTGGAGCACTTGTCGAAGGCCTCTCCCACCGCATCGTCTATAGTCTGGCCGAGTATTTCGAAATGGAGCGGGTCGTCAACCCTGACTATCTGGGAGTTGCCACCGCTCACCAGGAGGCAGAGGTAAGGGAAGGAAGGTTCACGCGGCTCCCTGTCCTGCTGGCGTATGAAGTTGGCGAGCACGTGGCCCTGGAGGTGGTTCACCATAACGATAGGTATGTCCAGCGCCACTCCCATTGCCTTGGCGAAGGAAGTTCCCACAAGAAGGGATCCGAGCAGTCCCGGTCCGCGCGTGAATGCGATTGCAGTGAGCTCCGATGCACTCACAGCTGCCTTGTTCAAGGCCTCGCTCACTACAGGGACTATGTTGAGTTCATGCGCCCTGGATGCCAGTTCAGGGACAACGCCGCCGAAGGATCTGTGCACGTCCTGGCTGGCTATGACGTTGGAGAGGAGCACTCCGTCCTTGATGACGGCAGCAGAGGTGTCGTCGCAGGATGATTCTATTCCCAATATGATATCTGCCATAATATGTCGTTGATTCCGCAAATTTAAGGAAAATTTTCTATATTTGTAAGTTATGGAAGTCAAGGGGATACGCTCATATATTCTTGCAAGGCTGGCCGGACTGCTGGTAGTCGCGGTGATGGGCCTTGTGCTTGCAGTGCAGACCCCCAAGGTGCAGACCTGGCTCTCCCGCAAAGCCATTGACAGATTCGCCGACAAGTTTGACGGCGAACTCAGCTGCTCCGAGATTGGAATACTTCCATCCGGTGCCCTCATACTCAGGGACGTGCTCCTTCTCGACAGCGACCCCTACACGGAGGACATCCACGAACGCGGCTGGGAACCCGTCGACACGGTGTTCTATGCGCGCAGCATAAGCGCAACCTTCTCGCTGAAGAGCATCTTCGACCGCAAGGGCATACACATAGGGCGTCTGGACGTGCACGACGCATTCTTCCACCTCGCCATAGAGCCCGGCGAGTACATCACCAACATCAACAGGATCTTCAGGCAAAAGCCAAGCGTACCGGACCGCACTCCGGGACCGGACATATTCGACATCCGCAAGGCTGTTGTGGAAGGTGTGCGATACAGGATGCAGAGTTACCTGCCCGAGCTCCGCGTGGGTGGGGACGGTCACGCCATCAACTATGACGACATGGACCTGCTTGCGTACGCGAAGGGAAGCCGTTTGAAGTTCACAGGCAACAGGATGTACGGCAAGCTGGATGAGCTCAGCGCAGAAGAGAAGTGCGGTTTGCGCATAGATGAGCTCAGCGGCAGCTTCGCAGTGGGTATGGGCAAGACGCGAATCGAAAACATACATTACAGAGACAGCCTCAGCGACATAAAGTTGAAGTACTATGAGATGAGCTACGACAGTCCAAAGTCATTCAACGATTTTGTCGGCGAGGTACGGATGCAGGTGGCTTTCAAGCCTTCAGTCGTGGCTATGGAAACCCTGGACAGGTATGCCGGGTCCTTCCCGGGCAACCGCTCGGTTTTCGAGGTGGAAAGCGGTGTGTTCGAAGGTTTCGTCAACGATTTCAAGCTGGATGATTTCCGTTTCACCGACAGCTACAGCAAGCTCAGCGGTGAAGTCGACTGCCGCATCATAGGTTTGCCGGACGTGGAAGCCATGCTAACCGATATACAGGTGAATAGCTTGAAATTCAGCATCCCCGCTCTGGGACGCTTCATCTCGGGTTTCGGGGTGCAACTTCCGCGGGATGCATACAAATATGCAAAGGGCGTTTCCTTCAATCTCAACGCAGGGATTTCCGGCCCTCTCAACAGAATGAAAATCAATGGCAGTCTTTATTCCAATGCAGGGCGCCTGAGATTGTCCGGAGACATACGCAACGCTCTGGACCAGCGCAGGGCCGTGCAGATATATGCCGGTCTGAATGCCACGGAACTTGATGCAGGAAAGCTCAGCGGGGTGCGCGGATTGGGAAAGTGCAGTTTCTACACCGAACTGGATGCCACACTGCGCCAGGGCATACCGGACATCAGGATGGACAGTCTTTCCGTAAGCCGTTTCCAGGCCTTCGGCTACGATTACTCCAACATCTCCGCCAAGGCGTACATAGACAATGGAACTGCGACGCTCAGGCTCCTCAGTTCCGACCCCGCCCTGAACCTCAGTCTGGACGCGCTCGCCGACCTTTCCCCAGACAGGGAGGACAAGCACTACAAAGTGGACGCAAAAGTGGACAATGCGGACCTCTACGCCCTGGAAGTCGACAAGCGCGGCATTTCCAGGCTCAGTTTCGAGCTCAACGCAGACCTCATTGCCAAGGGCGGATTCTTTGACGGAAAAATCGACCTGAACGGACTTGAACTCGAGAACAGCGCAGCCCGCAACGGCATAGGAGATATACATTTGAGGGCGTACCGCCTGGGATTCGACCAGTACTTCACGATGGAGGCTCCGTTCGCAAATCTGAGCGCCTCCGGAGAAAACGGTTTCTACAGACTTGCTGAAGACCTTCAGTACCTGACCGCACGCAAGGAACTGCCTGCCCTATACTCGGTTTCCGACACAGTCAAGTCCAGGAATTTCGGCCACTACGACTTCCGCATAGAAACGGGAGACAGCCGCAAACTCTGTTCCTTCCTCCTTCCGGGACTGTTCATCGCAGACGGAAGCAACGCCGAAATGGAAATAGGCGACGGAGGGGAACTCTATTTCAACATATCCTCCCCGCTCCTCGCATACGGCAACAACTTCCTGCGCAGCGCCAATCTTTCTTTCGACAACTTCGACGACGCCTTGAGGCTCCTGCTCGAAGGTGAGAACATACGCTTCAACCGCATAGATATGAACAGGCCCCGCCTGAACCTGTCCGCCGACAGCAACAACTTTTCGCTCGGGATGAACTTCGATCAGGTACCGGGCATCTCCGAAGGCGGAGACTTCTATATGGATGGCCTCATATACAGGGACTCGCTCGATGCCCTGGTGCTTCGAGCTCACCCGCTGGAGTCTTTCCTTTCAGTGGGTGAATCCGTCTGGAGTTTCAGCGAATCCGACATCTCCGTAAGGGGCAGCGACCTGTATGTGGACCGCTTGGACATAAGCAACGGAAATCAGTCCATACTTCTTGACGGTGGCATATCCCGTGACAGGAGCGACACCCTCTTCCTGAAGATTTCCGACGTAGACCTGTCCTTCATCGACGAGTTCCTTCCTCAGCCTTACGGCATACGCGGCAAGGTCAACGGAATGGCCTTCCTGGATTCAGAGCTGGGGCGCGCCCTTGGAATGCTGGCGGACATACGCCTGGATTCCCTGAGCATAGCCGGAGCCGATGCCGGAAAGCTCCGCATTTCAGGCATACTGAAGGACGATGGCGAGGATTTGGAGTTCTTCGTCAACAATGAAGTCGGAGGAAAGGACAGCTTCTATGCCAACGGACTATACTATCTGGACGACGGGCGAATGGACATCTCAGCTGATTTCAATCGTCTGGAGCTCAAGCCGATAGCTGCTTTCCTAAAAGACTATTTCGAGAGCATGGACGGCAGTCTCAGCGGAAAGCTGAGGCTGCAGGGACCAATCGGAGGGATGAACATAGAGAGCCAGGACCTCAGATTGGAGAACGTGGGGGCGCTGCTGTCCGTGACAGGTGTTCAGTATTACGTCGACGGGCCGGTCAGGCTGGCTAATGACGGCATACATTTCGAGCGGCTGAGCATACGCGACGACTCCTACGGCAGGGGCAGTTTCAACGGAGTGCTCAAGCACAGCAATCTGAGCAACTTCAGTCTTGACTCCAGGATAGAAGTGGACAATATGAAGTTCGTCGATGCACAGGAAGAGAGCGGGCGCAGTTTCTACGGACTCCTGCGCGGCGGAGGATTCGCGGACATACGGGGACCGCTGGATGCCCTGGAAATCGAGGGAAGCATACACACCCAGGGCGACGGAAACGTGCACATTCCTATGGGAGGTGCCACCGCCAGCACGAGCAATCTGCTCAGTTTCACCGAAGAAGTCAAGGAAATCGATCCTTACGACGAAATGATGAATACGCTCGTACAGGAAATGACGCGCAGTTCAGACATTAGCATCAAGGCGGAAGTAAGCGTGCACAGCGGAGTCAAGGCATACGTGGAAATAGACAAGTCTTCGGGCAACCTCGCTTCGTTCAGCGGAAGCGGTTCGGTAAGCCTGTCCCTGCGCCCGAAGTATGACCAGTTCAAACTCAACGGAGACTTCAACATCAATGAAGGAAACTACCAGTTCGCGATACCGGGTGTGCTGTCCAAGGACTTCAGCGTCCAGGAAGGCAGTTCCATCAAGTTTGGCGGCGATCTTTTGGACACCGAACTGGATATCCAGGCCCTCTACAAACTCAAGGCTTCGCTCGACCCTCTGCTCGGAGACCGCAGCAGCGAAGGTCTCAAGCGCAGCGTAGAGTGCGGCATCAACATAAGCGAAAGGCTGAAGAACCCTCGCATCAACTTCAGCATCAATGTTCCCGACCTCAACCCTACCACGCGCTCCCAGGTGGAATCCTCGCTGTCCACGGAAGACAAGGTGCAGAAGCAGTTCCTGTCCCTCCTGCTGATGGGCTCATTCATTCCTGATGAAAGCTCGGGAGTGTTCAACGGAAGCGATGTACTCCTATCCAACGTCACCGGTCTGATGGCCAACCAGCTCAACTCCATACTTCAGAAGCTGGAGATTCCTGTCGACGTGGGTATAGGTTATCAGGGACTCGTTGACGGCAACAATGTCTTCGACGTGGCAATTTCCACCCAGCTCTTCAACAACAGGGTAATAGTCGGCGGAAGTGTCGCCAACCGCAAATACAACAACAGTGCGGGCAACGGGGATATGATAGGCGACCTGGACATACAGATCAAGCTCGACCCTGAGGGCAAGTTCCGCTTCAACCTCTTCTCCCACTCGGCCGACGAGTACTCCAGCTACCTGGATCTCTCCCAGCGCAACGGCGTGGGTATAAGCTACCAGAAGGAATACACCAAGTTCGAGGAGTTCTTCAGAAGCATTTTCGGGAAGAAGGACAAGGATGCCGACACGAGCCTGGAACAGACCATAATCAAGATTGAAAACGATGACAAGCAAGGGGAAACTCTACCTGATACCTACTCCGCTGGGAGATAACCCGGTGGAAGAAGTCATACCGAAGCACGTGTTGGAAACGGCGTGCAGCCTTAGGCGTTTCGTGGTTGAACAGACCAGAACCGCGCGCAGGTTCCTTTCCAGATACGGGCTCAAGGGCCACGTGGATGAGCTTGAATTCCACGAGCTCAACGAGCACAGCACCGACGATGAGGTGCGCTCGCTGATGTCACTGTTCGACGGTAGCGATGTGGGACTGCTCTCTGAGGCCGGACTTCCCGCCGTAGCCGATCCAGGTGCGCGACTGGTGGAGCTCTGCCACCTTCAGGGTGTGGAGGTCGTACCTCTGGTAGGTCCGTCATCACTTATGATGGCGCTGATGGCTTCCGGGCTCAACGGGCAGTGCTTCGAATTCTGCGGCTATATCCCCGCAAAAGCAGACAGCCGCAAAGCAGCCCTGCGCAGCCTGGAGAAACAGTCGCGAGCCGCTTCTCGCAGCGAAATCATCATCGAGACCCCGTACCGCAATGACGCCCTGTTTGCGGATATGCTTCAAAACCTGTCCCCGGACACGCGTATCTGCGTCGCCGCCGACATCAGTCTCCCCACCCAGTACATACGCACGGCACGCGTGGCGCAGTGGCGCAAGTCACCCATCACCATAGGCAAACGTCCCTGCGTATTCATAATACTTGCATAGTCCAATGAAAATAGCATTTCTCACCCTCGGCTGCAAGCTCAACTACGCTGAAACCTCCACTTATGAGAGGGGATTCATCGAGAACGGATTCGAAGTCGTGCAATGGAGCGAAAAGGCTGACATATACCTCGTGAACACCTGTTCCGTGACCGCAACCTCTGACAGCAAGTCACGCAACCTTATACGCAAGGTGCACAGGGTCAATCCCGAAGCCAAGATAGTCGTAACCGGGTGCAGCGCCCAGCTGCGACGCGATGAAATCGAGCGTATTGAGGGCGTATCACGGGTATTCGGAGCAGAGGAGAAATCACTTGTGGTAGCTCAGAGCCTGGCACTTCTGGGCATTGAGCCGGCAAAGCAGCGGGATTCGGACCATTGCGGGGACGTACCGGCAGTATTCGGAGCCTATAGCACAGGAGAGCGCACGCGTTCCTTCCTAAAGGTCCAGGATGGCTGCAACAATTTCTGCAAGTACTGCACAGTTCCTTACGCCAGGGGAAGAAGCAGAAATATCAGCATAGCAGAAGCTGTGGAGAACGCGAAGAGCATTGCTGCGGCAGGAGTCAAGGAGATAGTGCTCACAGGAGTGAATACGGGCGATTTCGGACGCAGCACCGGTGAGAGCTTCCTCGCTCTGCTGCAGGCCTTGAACGAAGTTCCTGGGATAGAGCGGTACCGTATCTCCAGCATCGAGCCCAATCTGCTTACGGAGGAAATCATAAGCTGGATTGCTTCAGGCACCAAATTCCAAGCTCACTTCCACATCCCTTTGCAGACCGGCTCCGACGAGTTGCTGAAGCTTATGGGACGCCATTATGACACAGCCTTCTTCGAGGAGAAGATTGCCTGCGTACGAAGGGCAATGGAAGCCCCGGGGAAGCCTCTTGTCTTTTTCGGGATAGACCTTATGGTGGGGCTGCCTGGTGAAACTCCGGAGCTCTTCGAACAGTCCAAGGCTTTTATAGAAAGAATACATCCTGCATTCATCCACGTATTTCCGTATTCCAGAAGACCGGGCACTCCGGCAGCCTCTATGCCTGGGCAGGTTGACGAACAGGAGAAGAAGCGCAGAGTTGCAGTATTGGAGGAATTGAGTTCAAGACTCCACGCCGAGTTCATTGAAGCGAACAGGGGCGTCCGGGAAACTGTCCTTTTCGAATCAGCTTGCAAACAAGGCCTTATGGAGGGTTACACGGGCAACTACATACGCATTTCCCGTCCGTATGACCCCGGCCTTGTGAATACCCTGGTGGATGTGACGATATAGTACCCTGTCTTGGGTCTTGCCACTATTTGCCTGAACGACAATTTTACATTTAGGCAAATCACAGAATTTGACTTATCTTCAAAGAAATTTGTCGCTTTTTCAATTTTTGAAAGGGCGACATCTCATTTTGTTTTCAGATCGCAATGCTTGAATTATCTTTGTTAAAATTTGAACCAGAATTATATTAACTCAAAAATCATACAAAATAATGAAAAGATCCACCTTCCTGTTTGCATTGCCTGTCATAGCGCTGACTGCAATCCTGGCCTGTGTTTCATGCAAGAAAGAAACCCCTTTCAAGGCAGGGCATATCACCGATGAGAGCAAGCTTGCCATGCTCCGTTCCATCAAGGACCTTGACGGCACAGGACGTCTTTATGAAATCTATTACACCGAGGACTACAAACTGGAAGAAGTGCTCAAGTCCAACATTACCGATGTCAACAAACTCTTCCAATATAT
>SFJB01000161.1 GCA_004555145.1 Bacteroidales bacterium
ATCAGAAGATACATGGCCCAGATTCCGAGGGTGCTTGCCAGGAATGCGAATTTTTTCCGGATGTGCGCGATGGCGACAAAGCCCTTGCCTACTCCGCGTATCGCATTGGCATTGGTGGCGCAGAATTTGGATTTTTTCTCGAAGCGGAACACCATGAAGCCGTAGAGCACAATCAAGGCGACCACTGCCAGCACGACCCACCAGAGCGAGAAGTCAAGGCTGCCCTTGAGCGGGCCGAGCAGGTTGTTGATGAAGAAGTCCCCGAAGAAATCCCAGCTGAAGAGAAGCGCAACGACGAAGATGAGCAGGATGGCGAGCACGTCGAAAAGACGTTCGCAGATAATCGTGCCCAGAGCTTTCTCGACGCTCATACGCCTGGTGCTGACGGCTGCGCAGCGCATAAACTCACCCACTCCCGGAAGCACTATGTTGGCCATGTTGCTGACATTGATGGCATCCCATACCTTGCGGTGCTTCACCTGGGGATCAAAAGGCTCGAGGAGTATGTGCCAGCGCAGCTCCCTGAAAACGAGAGCCAGCACGGATGCAAGGAAGAAGAGCATTACATAGCCCCAGCGCGTCTGTTTGATGTCGGCGAGGAAGTCTGCCCAGTTCACGCTGCGGAAGGCAAAGTACACCAGCACTGCTGCCAGGATGAATGAAAGGGAATATTTGATTGCTTTGGATGCTTTCTTGTTCATATAATACACTAAAAACAAATGTTGAAGTTCACAAATTTATGCTATTTTTGTAAAATATGAAAACAATACTCGGAATAGGTAATGCGCTGACCGACATTTTGGCGGTTCTGCCGGACGATACGCTGCTCGGGACCTACCATCTTCCTAAGGGAAGCATGCAGCACGTGGATATGGAGACCGGAGACAAGATCTGGGCGGCACTCAAACCCCTGGGGGTAAAATACGTGGCCGGAGGCTCCGCGGCCAACACCATCACCTGCACTTCCATCTTCGGGATGCCATCAAGCTTCATAGGCAAGATAGGCGATGACGAGCTGGGCCTGCTCTTCAAGAGCGACCAGGAGCAGTACGGCGTAAAGACCAAGCTCTTCAAAAGCGAACACTCCAGCGGTCGTTCCATGGTCTTTGTGACCGGGGCGAACGCGGAGCGCACCTTCGCCGTCTATCTTGGCGCAGCCCTCGACCTCGTGGCCGAAGACCTGAGTCCGGAAGACTTCGTGGGCTACGACTATTTCCATATTGAAGGATATCTGGTTCAGAATCAAACCCTTATACGCAAGGCTGTGGAATATGCCCACCAGGCAGGCTGCATCATCTCCCTCGATATGGCCTCATACAACGTGGTGGAGTCCAACCTGGCCTTCCTGCACGACATCGTGGAAAAATATGTAGATATAGTCTTCGCGAACGAGACCGAGTCCAAGGCCTTCACCAAGCTCCCGGACCCGGTCGAGGCTCTGGATGAAATCTCCAGGCTCTGCCGCATAGCGGTCGTGAAGGTGGGCAAGGACGGCAGCTGGATCCAGGCAGGGGATGAGCGGCACTTCATCGAAGCCTATCCTGCCGCCACCGTGGACGCCACGGGCGCCGGAGACACTTATGCCGCCGGATTCCTCTATGCACATTCCCTCGGCATGCCGCTGGAAATCTGCGGACGCACGGGCTCGATAATCGCAGCCAAGGTGGTGGAAGTCGTGGGTACAAAAATCGACATCCCGCGCTGGAAGGCGGCCAAGCAGGAAATCAGGGAACTCTTCGCAACGGTGGGGACGGAGCAATGAAGAATCCTTTTAAACTGTTGTTGCGCCGCATAGCCCTGGGACGGCGTCGGAGTGATGTCCCGCACGGCATCACCCCGCTATCGCGCCTGCGTTGCGCCACAGTGCTCATAGATGCGGAGCAGCAGGACGCCGAGGCCACTGCGGGTGCAGCAAGGCAATTTTTCGGCTATCACAATATAGGAGTCAAGATACTCTGTCCGCTCAAGGGCGACTGCAACATCATCGGCGGTCTCAAGAAATCTCGCCGGGGAGAGCCGTTCGCGGCCGGAGATGCCGAAATCTTCATTTCCCTTCTCGATAGGGAAGACAATTTCCTTTCCGACAACGAAGCCGTCCACAGCCGCGCCGTTTTCAAGGTGGGAAGGCGGGAAATTCCCGGGAAGGTTTACGATATGATTATCCTTCCTCCTGATGGGGAGAAGGCGAGCCAGAGTGCCGTTTTCTCCGCATTCAAAGAGTATATCATCAAAATCAGATAATAATATGGGCACTACAGGCAAGTATATCTCCATAGCCTTGAAAGGCTACGCTATGGGAGCCGCAAACGTGGTTCCGGGAGTGAGCGGAGGCACCATAGCCCTGCTGACGGGCATATATCAAAATATCATCGGCGCGCTGAACGCAGTGACTGAAAAGAAGACCTGGACCTCCCTTCTCAAGGGAAGGTTCCGCGAGTTCTGGACCTGCATCAACGGCAGTTTCCTCGTTGCCCTGTTTGTCGGAGTCCTGCTCAGCGTCTTCACCC
>SFJB01000032.1 GCA_004555145.1 Bacteroidales bacterium
GACCGAGTACTTCGACCGCTTCATCATAGACAACGGTCTGCAATACGTCATCAACTCGGATATCTCGGATGCCGAAATTCTCTCCGAGTTCGTCGCATCCACCCTGCCGGCCGATCTTACTGAGGCGCTGCGCATCTTCATACGCAACGTGCGCACCCCGCTTGCAGTGAGGTCGTCCTCCAAGCTCGAGGACTCGTACTACCAGCCCTTTGCAGGAGTTTACTCCACCTATATGGTGCCTCACACCGAGAACGAGGACCAGGAGCTGCGTCTTCTGTCAAAGGCGATCAAGAGTGTTTACGCATCCGTATATTTCGCATCTTCAAGAGGTTACATAATTTCTACCTCCAACGTGCTATCCGAAGAGAAGATGGCAATCGTGCTGCAGGAAGTGTGCGGCAGCGAGGACGGGGGCTACTTTTTCCCTACCTTCTCCGGCGTGGCGCGTTCGGTGAACTTCTACCCTCTGGGTTACGAACGCCCTGAGGACGGGGTGGTGAAGCTCGCGTACGGACTGGGAAAGGCTGTGGTGGACGGGGACCAGGTGCTGCGCTTTTCGCCCAAGTTCCCGCGCAATGTGCTCCAGACCTCGACTCCGGACCTCACCATGCGCGAGACGCAGCAGGCTATGTTCGCCCTGAATCTCCAGCCGGACAAGTTCAAGACCTCGGTTGACGATGCGGTGAACCTGGAACGTATTCCGGTGTCTGACTGCGGCAGGTTCCGCAGTTTCTCCAAGGTCGTTTCGACCTTCGATTACGAGAATATGCGCATAGTGGACTCACCAGTGCCCCAGGGCCCGAAGTTCGTGACCTTTGCCCATATACTCAAGTACAACACCTTCCCTCTGGCGGACATACTCTGCCGCCTGCTCGAAATCACGGAAAGGGAAGTGAAGTGCGGGGTGGAGATAGAGTTCGCCGCCAACCTCGACAGGCCGGACTCGGCAGCAATATTCAACGTGCTGCAGATCAGACCTATATCCGCTGACGGAATGAACAGCGAAGTGGACTGGGACAGCATAGACACCCAAGGCTCCATACTCAATTCGGGCTGTGCCATAGGCCCGGGTTGGATAAAGGGAGTCAAGGATATCATATACTTGCGGAAGGAAGCCTTCAATGTGTTGAAAACCAGGGAGATGGCTTCAGAAGTCACAGCCTTGAACTCCCGCCTCAGGGAAGAGGGACGCAGCTATCTGCTCATAGGTTTCGGACGCTGGGGTTCCAGCATTCCTTCCCTGGGCGTACCTGTGCAGTGGAGTGACATCTCCGAGGCCAGGCTCATCGTGGAATGCTGCCTGGACAACTTCCGCATAGATCCGAGCCAGGGCACCCATTTCTTCCAGAATATGACTTCGTTCAATGCAGGCTATGCAAACATAAACCCGTACTCTCGTACGGGTGAAAACTGCGACTTCGAACTGCTGGACTCATTGCCTGCGGAGTACGAAAGCCAGTATGTAAGGCTGGTTCACTTCCCTGAAGAGCTTAGCGTATGCTCGGACGGCAGGGAGGGAAAGGCCGTCGTCATTTCTCCTTCGAAATAAGGTATTCGGCGATCTGGACTGCGTTCAGAGCAGCGCCCTTCTTGATCTGGTCTCCTGAGAGCCAGAGAGTTATGCCGTTCTCATTGGCGAGATCCTTGCGCACACGGCCTACGTAGATGTCGTCCTTTCCTCCGGTGAAAAGAGGCATAGGATAAGTCTTGGTGGCCGGATCGTCCTGGAGTGTGACTCCCGGAGCTGCTGCGAGGGCCTGCTTGACCTGCTCGATTTCGAGCGGTTTCTCGGTGCTGATCCAGACGGCCTCGGAGTGGGACCTCAAGGATGAAATCCTCACGCAGGTGGCGGAGCACCTGACGTCGGAATGGAGGATTTTCCTGGTCTCGTTGAACATCTTCATCTCCTCCTTGGTGTAGTCGTTGTCTGTGAAAACGTCAATCTGAGGGATGACGTTGTATGCGAGCTGGTATGCGAACTTGTTGACCGTTACGGGCTCTCCGTTGACGATCTGGCGGTATTGCTCCTGGAGCTCTGCCATAGCCTGGGCGCCGGCTCCCGATGCCGACTGGTAGCTGGCCACGTGAATGGTTCTGATGTGGGAGAGCTGCTCGATAGGTTTGAGCACCACTACCATCATAATGGTGGTGCAGTTAGGGTTGGCGATGATGCCGCGAGGTCTGTTGAGGGCGTCCTCTGCGTTGCACTCTGGCACTACGAGAGGAACGTCAGCATCCATACGGAAGGCGCTGGAATTGTCTATCATCACTGCGCCGTATTTTGTGATGGTGTCTGCAAACTCCCTGGAAGTGGATGCCCCGGCTGAGACGAAAGCATAATCAACGCCCTTGAAGTCATCGTTGTGCTGGAGAAGTTTCACTTCCGTTTCCTTGCCCCTGAAGACGTACTTGCTGCCTGCGCTTCTTTCCGATCCGAAGAGAAGCAGTTCATCAACAGGAAAATTCCTTTCTTCCAGCACGCGCAGGAACTCCTGTCCCACTGCGCCACTTGCACCTACAATTGCTACTTTCATAATTGTGTAATTGTTTGAATATCTGCGATTAAATGTTTGCAATGCTCATTATGTCGGCGAATACTCCCGCTGCCGTGACGCTCGCGCCGGCACCGTAGCCCTGGATGAGCATAGGGTGCTTGTTGTAGCGCTCGGTGGTGAGGAGCACGATGTTGTTGGATCCGTCGAGTACATAGAACGAGTGGAGATTGTCCACTGTCTTGAGCGATACCTTGCACTTGCCCTGGTTCATCTCCGCCACGAACCTCCACCTGCGGTGGCTGCTTTCGAGCTCCTTGCGCTGTCTCTCGAACTCCGCGTCGAGGCTCGGAAGTTTTTCCCAGAACTTCTCCATGGAGCAGTCGAAGAATTCCTTCGGAATGAAAAGGCAGGCTTCCACGTCCTCCTGGTTGACTTTGTAACCGGACTCGCGGGAGAGTATGACCAGCTTGCGTATCACGTCCTTGCCGGAGAGGTCGATGCGCGGGTCAGGCTCGGAGAAACCCTGCTCCATCGCCATCCTCACGGTCTTGCTGAAAGGAATGTCCTCGGATATGGTGTTGAATATGAAGTTCAGCGTGCCGCTGAGCACTGCCTCAAGCTTGATGACCTTGTCGCCGCTGTTGCAGAGGGCGTTGATGGTATTTATTATCGGCAGGCCTGCGCCCACGTTGGTCTCGAAGAGGAACTTCACGTTGCGGTGGCGGGCAGTTTCCTTGAGCTTGCGGTACATCTCATAATCGGAGGAAGCGGCGATCTTGTTGGCAGCCACGACAGAGATGCCGTGGTTGAAGAAATCCTCGTAGAGAGCGGCGATTCTGTCGCTGGCGGTGCAGTCCACGAACACGGAGTTGAAAATGTTCATTCCGATTACTTCCTGCTTGAGTTTGAGGGCATCGATGTCCTCGCCGGCTTCCAGCAGACTCCTCCAGTCCCCGCTGATGTCGATTCCGGCGCGGTTGAACACGGCCTTGGTGCTGCGGGCTATGCCCACAACGTTGATTTTGAGGTTGCGCTCCTTCATCAGGGATTCGCGCTGCCCTGCAATCTGCTCTATGAGCTGGCCTCCCACGGTGCCTATTCCGCAGAGGAAGATGTTGAGCTCCTGATACTCGGAGAGGAAGAAGCTGTCGTGGATGACGTTCAGTGCCTTGCGCAGGTCCTTGCGGTCTATGATGAAGGAAATGTTGGTCTCTGCAGAACCCTGGGCGCAGGCGACTATGCTGATGCCGCTCCTTCCCAGGGTGGTAAAGAGCTTGCCGGCAATGCCCGGATGATGTCTCATGTTTTCACCTACCACCGCCACTGCCGCAAGGGAACTGTCGCATTTCACCGGGGCTATGGACCCGGCGCTGATTTCCTGGCTGAAAGCCTTGTCCAGCACCTTGCAGGCACGTTCGGCGTCCTTCTTGCTGACGCCTATGGATATACCGGTTTCAGAGGCTGCCTGGCTCACCAGGAAGGCGGAAATGCTCTCTGAGGCTAGGGCGGAGAATATGCGGCTGTCCACACCCACGATGCCGACCATGGAGGTGCCGGAAAGGGTGATGAGGCAGATGTCGTCAATGGAAGAAATGCCCTTGATGGAACGCTCGTTGTTTCTGCATTCGGACTTGATCATGGTGCCCGGTGCATCCTGGTTGAAAGTGTTCTTGATGAGGATTGGAATCTTCTTCCTGCACACGGCGTAGAGGGTAGGGGGATATACTACCTTGGCGCCGAAGTTGCAGAGCTCCATCGCCTCTTCATAAGTCATCTCATCTATTGTGTATGAGGTCTTTATCATCTTTGGATCGGCAGTCATGAAGCCGTCAACGTCGGTCCATATCTCTAGAATCCCGGCGTCCAGGGCAGCGGCTATGAGGCTGGCGCTGTAGTCTGAACCGCCCCTGCCGAGGTTGGTGATTTCCCCGCTTGCGGAGTCGCTGGATATGAATCCCGGAACTACGGCTGTTCTGCTGTTGCGCGGGAAGTCGGCGAATGCAGCTCTTATGAGCTTTCCGCTGAGCTCGCTGTCCACCACATCGATATGTCCGTTGGAAACGGTCTTGATGAAGTCAAGGGAATCGTAGAGCACGCTGCCGGTAATCATCGCGGTGAGTATGCGGGAGGAAAGCCTCTCCCCGTAACTGAGAATTTCGTCGTAGGTCTTCTTGGGGAGCACCTTCAGCAGGCACACGCCCTCGCAAATGCTGCGCAGTTTCGCAAACAGGGAGGAGAGTTCTTCCTTGAGTTCGGAACAGGCTTTCCTGTCCTCCACCACGGCGTCGCACATTTCGAGATGTCGGCTTTCCATACAGGAAATGAGCTCCCTGAATGAGGTGTCGGCCTGCTCGGCGAGCGAGGATGCCTTCACGAGGGAATCTGTAATGCCTCCGAGGGCGGATACAACCACTATGCAGGGCTCCGACTGTTTCAGAATGATATCTTTGACTTTGAGTATGCTTTCCGGAGTTCCGACAGAACTTCCGCCAAATTTCATAACCTTCATAAGAACCGAAATCTCAAAAAACGGTCAAAGATACTAAAATATTTGCTTTTATCGTTTTTTACTGCGAAATTAGTATGCTTTTTTTTAGTAGTAGTCGTGTATGAAACTGCGTAGTAGTGTAACATTCGAAGGCCGCAGAATGGCCGGAGCGAGAGCTTTATGGAAGGCAAACGGAATGAAGGATGAACAGATGGGCAAGCCTATAGTTGCCATAGCCAATTCCTTCACTCAGTTCGTCCCCGGACATACCCATCTTCATGATGCCGGACAGATAGTGAAGCGTGAGTTGGAGAAGCTCGGATGCTTTGCTGCTGAGTTCAATACCATAGCCGTGGATGACGGCATTGCAATGGGCCACGACGGGATGCTCTATTCCCTGCCTTCCAGGGATATTATCGCAGACAGCGTGGAGTATATGGTTAACGCCCACAAGGCGGATGCATTGGTGTGCATCAGCAATTGCGACAAGATTACTCCGGGTATGCTGATTGCCGCGATGCGCCTGAACATCCCCACGATCTTCGTGTCCGGAGGACCTATGGAAGCCGGAGTGCTGGGGGAGGCCAGGCTGGACCTTATCGATGCTATGGTGAAATCTGCCGACCCTGCGGTCAGCGACGGGGAAGTGGCTGCCATAGAGGCCGCCGCCTGTCCAGGTTGCGGAAGCTGCTCGGGAATGTTTACAGCCAATTCGATGAACTGTCTCACCGAGGCCATAGGTCTCGCGCTTCCGGGCAACGGCACCACGCTCGCATCCCACAAATTCCGTGAGGAACTGCTAAAAAAGGCCGCCCGCACCATCTACGCCAACTGTATGAAGTACTACGGCGGGGACGATGAATCCGTGCTCCCGCGCAGCATCGCTACCCGTGCCGCTTTCCTGAACGCTATGTCGCTGGATATAGCTATGGGCGGCTCCACGAATACCGTGCTCCACCTGCTTGCAGTGGCCCGCGAGGCCGGGGTGGACTTCACGATGAAGGACATTGACAGCCTGTCGCGCAAGCTGCCGTGCATCTGCAAGGTGGCTCCGAACACTGCAAAGTACCATATCCAGGATGTAGGCCGGGCCGGGGGTGTGCCCGCCATAATGTATGAACTCGCCAAGGGCGGTCTGCTGGATGAGAGCGTGCGCCGAGTGGACGGCATGAGCCTCGGGGAGGAACTTGCCTCCTGGTGCATCACTTCCCCTGATGTGCTTCCGGAAGCTGTGGAGCTCTTCCGCTCTGCGCCTGCCGGCAAGTTCACGACCTGTATGGCTTCGCAGAGCTGCTTCCACAAGGATCTGGACTGCGACCGCGAAAAGGGCTGCATACGCGACCTGGACCACGCATACACCAGGGACGGCGGCCTGGGCGTGCTCTTCGGCAACATTGCCGCCGACGGCTGCATCATCAAGACCGCAGGCGTGGACGAGAGCATATACCGCTTCAGCGGACCTGCGAAAGTGTTTGATTCCCAGGAGGAAGCCTGCGAAGGCATATTGGGAGGCAAGGTGCATAGCGGGGATGTGGTAGTGATACAGTACGAGGGGCCTAAGGGCGGTCCGGGAATGCAGGAGATGCTTTACCCGACCTCATATATCAAGTCCATGCACCTGGGCAGGGAGTGCGCGCTGATTACCGACGGACGCTTCAGCGGCGGCACCTCGGGTCTGAGCATAGGGCACATTTCCCCGGAGGCGGCGTCGGGCGGCAACATAGGCCTGGTGCGTGACGGGGACATCATTGACATAGATATACCGGCGAGAAGCATTTCGGCGAGGGTGAGCGAAGCCGAGTTCGATGCCAGAAGGCAGGAAGAACTTGCGCGCGGCAAGGCGGCATTCACGCCTCCACGCCGTACAAGAAAGGTCAGCGCCAGCCTCAGAGCCTATGCGAAGATGGTCAGCAGCGCCGACAAGGGAGCAGTAAGAATAATAGAAGATTAGATATGGGAAGAGAACTCAGCGGAGCGGAAATACTTCTGGAGTCCTTGATTGCGGAAGGCGTGGATACGGTGTTCGGTTATCCGGGCGGGCAGATACTCACGGTGTACGACAAGTTGTACTCTTACGGCGACAGGATCAAGCACGTGCTGGTCAGGCACGAGCAGGGAGCGATCCACGCGGCCCAGGGCTATGCCAGGGCCAGCGGCAAGCCGGGTGTGGTCATTGTGACCTCGGGCCCCGGTGCGACCAACGTGATTACGGGAGTGGCGGATGCAATGATTGATTCCACACCGGTCATCGTGATTGCAGGCCAGGTCGCCTCGGGCCAGTTGGGTACCGATGCTTTCCAGGAAACCGACCTGGTGGGTATGACCAACCCTATAGACAAGTGGACATTCCAGATGCGCAGCGCGACTGACGTTGCCCCGGCTGTAGCGAAGGCCTTCCATATCGCCACAAGCGGGCGACCGGGCCCTGTGGTGCTCGACTTCACCCGCGATGCGCAGACGGGGACGGCTGAATTCAATTTTGAAAAGTGCTATTCCATAAGGAGTTATACTATCCCGTCCGAGCCTTGTGAGGAAGCTGTCGATGCCGCGGTAAAGCTCATAGACTCAGCCGAAAGGCCGCTGGTCGTATTCGGTCAGGGAGTGACCCTGTCAGGTGCGGAGAAGCAGCTCGAGGCCTTCCTCAAGAAGGGCGGCATACCTGCGGCTTCCACCCTGCTCGGCTTGAGCGCACTGCCTTCAGACTTCCCGTATCATCTGGGTATGGCGGGCATGCACGGCAGCATTGCCGCCAATATGATGACCCAGAAGTGCGACCTGCTCATAGCGGTGGGAATGCGTTTCGACGACAGAGTCACAGGCAAGGTGAGCGCCTATGCCCCGAATGCGAAGCTTATCCACATAGACATAGACGAGTCCGAAATAGGAAAGATCATCAAGGAGGACGTGGGCATAGTCGGGGATGCTGCCAGGGTTCTGGAGCTTCTTTGCGAAAAGATGCAGTTCTGCTTCCACGACGAATGGTGCTGTCTGGCACGCAAATATATGGAGGTGGAATCGGAGAAGGTGATTGAGCCTGAAATTCACCCCGGGCAGGGCAGCATCAATATGGGAGAGATAGTGCGCAGGCTTTCCGAACTCAGCCAATCCAAGGCGGTTGTTGTTACTGATGTTGGTCAGAATCAGATGATTGCGGCTCGCTATTCGGGATTTTCCGACCATAGGAGCTTCATCTCCTCAGGCGGACTCGGCACTATGGGTTTCGGTCTTCCTGCGGCTATAGGCGCAAAGATTGCTGCTCCCTCCAGGCAGGTCTGCCTCTTTGTGGGAGACGGCGGAATACAGATGACCGTCCAGGAACTGGGCACGATAATGCAGTACGGCGTGGCCGTGAAGATAGTGATACTCAACAACGGCTGGCTGGGTAACGTACGCCAGTGGCAGGAGCTTTTCTATGGCGAGCGCTACTCCCAGACCGAGCTTCTTAACCCTGATTACGGGCTGCTCGCCAAGGCTTATGGCCTGCGTTACCGCTGCCTGAGCGAGAGGTCTGAGATGGACGATGCACTCAGGGAACTCCTGGACAGTCCTGAAGCCTTCATACTTGATGCGAGGGTGACTGAGAAGGGAATGGTCTATCCTATGGTTCCGGGAGGAAAGGCCATAGACGAAATCTTGTTAAGCAAAGACGAATGGTACGATGAATCAGAAAGATAGATTGTATGTCATCTCCGTGTATTCGGAGAACCAGGTCGGGCTTCTGACCTCCATTTCCAGCATATTCACCCGCAGGAACATCAATATCGAGAGCCTCACGGTCTTCCCGTCCGAGTTCCCGGGCATACACCACTTCACCTTCAGGCTCTTCACCAACCAGCAGAGCGCTGAACGCCTGGTGATGTTCATAGAAAAGAAGGTGGACGTAATCAAGGCATTCTGCTACGAGGACAGCCCCGTGGCCTTTTCCGAGCACGATGCCGTGTCCGATTATCTGAAATCAAGAACAATAAACAACGAATAATTATGGCAAAGATGAATTTTGGCGGAGTTGAGGAAAACGTAATCACCCGCGAAGAATTTCCAGTTGAAAAGGCGAAAGAAGTCCTCAAGGATGAGGTCGTTGCCATCATAGGCTATGGCATCCAGGGACCGGGACAGTCACTTAATCTCAGGGATAACGGCATCAATGTCATTGTGGGACAGCGCAAGAGCAAGTCCTACGACAAGGCTGTGGCTGACGGATGGGTGCCTGGAGAGACTCTCTTCAGCATAGAGGAGGCCTGCGAGAAGGCCACCATCATCGAGTTCCTCCTTTCCGATGCGGCTCAGATTGAGCTTTGGCCTACGGTAAAGAAGTATCTTACTCCGGGAAAGGCCCTCTATTTCTCCCACGGTTTCGGCATCACCTTCAACGACCGCACCGGCATTGTCCCTCCAAAGGATGTGGACGTGATTATGGTTGCCCCTAAGGGATCAGGTACCTCCGTGCGCCGTCTCTTCCTCCAGGGCAGGGGAATCAACTCATCCTACGCCGTGTACCAGGATGCTACTGGCCGTGCGCTCGAACGCACCCTCGCCCTCGGCATAGCCATTGGATCCGGCTACCTCTTCGAGACCGACTTCAAGCGTGAGGTATATTCTGACCTCACAGGAGAGCGTGGAACCCTGATGGGTGCCATCCAGGGCATACTTCTCGCCCAGTTCGAGACCCTGCGCGAGCATGGTCATACTCCGTCTGAAGCCTTCAACGAGACGGTTGAGGAGCTCACCCAGTCACTTATGCCTCTCTTTGCCGAGAAGGGTATGGACTGGATGTATGCTAACTGCTCCACTACTGCCCAGAGAGGCGCCCTGGATTGGATGGGGCCATTCCACGATGCCACCAAGCCTGTGTTCGAGAAGCTCTATAACGAGGTTGCCTGCGGAAACGAGGCTCAGCGCTCCATCGACTCCAATTCAAAACCTGACTACAGGGAAGGACTCGAGCGTGAGCTCAAGGAACTCCGCGAAAGCGAACTCTGGCGCACAGGTGCCGCCGTACGCAAGCTCCGTCCCGAGAACAAGTAGGAGCTTATGGCGGACAGGAGAATAATGATATTTGACACCACGCTCCGCGACGGGGAACAGGTGCCCGGATGTCAGCTCAATACGGTTGAGAAGATCCAGGTAGCCAAGGCCCTCGAGGAGCTTGGTGTGGACGTGATAGAAGCGGGATTCCCGGTGTCCAGCCCGGGGGATTTCAATTCGGTGGTCGAAATCTCCAAGGCTGTTACCTGGCCTGCAGTCTGCGCCCTGACCCGCGCGGTGCAGAAGGACATAGATGTTGCCGTGGAGGCACTCAAGTATGCGAAGCACAAGCGCATACACACCGGAATAGGCACATCCGACTCCCATATACGCTACAAGTTCAACTCCAACCGTGAGGAGATAATCGAGCGCGCCGTGCGTGCAGTGAAATACGCGAAGCAGTATGTGGAGGATGTGGAGTTCTACGCCGAGGATGCGGGACGCACTGACAACGAGTACCTTGCGAGGGTGGTTGAGGCCGTGATAAAGGCCGGTGCCACGGTAGTCAACATCCCGGATACCACGGGATACTGCCTGCCTGCCGAGTATGCCGCCAAGATAAAGTACCTAGTGGACCACGTGGACGGCATTGACAAGGCAATCATCTCCACCCACTGCCACAATGACCTGGGTATGGCCACGGCCAACACGATTTCCGGCCTTCTTGCAGGCGCCGGGCAGTGCGAAGTGACCATCAACGGAGTGGGAGAAAGGGCGGGAAACACTGCTCTCGAGGAGATTGCCATGATAATACGCAGCCACTCTGACATTCCTCTGGTCACCAATATCAACACCACCCGCATTGCTCCGGTAAGCCGTATGGTATCCGGACTGATGAATATGCCCGTGCAGGCCAACAAGGCAATCGTGGGTCGCAATGCCTTTGCCCATTCTTCCGGCATACACCAGGACGGGGTGCTCAAGGACGTTTCCACCTATGAGATAATTGACCCCAAGGACGTGGGAATCGATGACAACAACATCATACTCACGGCAAGGAGCGGACACGCCGCCTTGAAATACAGGCTGGAGGTTCTGGGCATAAAGATGGAAGGAGAGAAGCTGGATGCCTTCTACAACGAGTTCCTCAAGCTCGCCGACAAGAAGAAGCAGATTGGCGACGACGACCTCCTCGTGCTCGCGGGAGCCCAGAGGTCCGAGGTGCGCCGCATCAAGCTGGATTACCTCCAGGTTACCAGCGGCAAGGGACTCAAGCCTGTAGCCAGCGTGGGACTGGACATCTCAGGAGAGAAATTCGAAGCGGCGGCGAAGGGCAACGGTCCGGTGGATGCCGCCATAAATGCACTCAAGCTCATCATCAGGCGTCAGATGGTGATAAAGGAATTCACCATTCAGAACATTACCAAAGGCTCCGACGACGTGGGCAAGGTGCATATGCAGGTGGAGCACGAAGGTCATATCTATTACGGTTTCGGCGCTGATACGGACATAGTTACAGCTTCTGTGGAAGCCTTTATCGACTGCATCAACAAATTCGGAGAATAATGAATACACTTTTCGACAAGATATGGGACTCACACGTGGTCTCACAGATGGAAGACGGTCCGGTGCAACTTTACATCGACCGGCTCTATTGCCACGAAGTGACCAGCCCTCAAGCTTTTGACTCCCTCAGGGAGAGGGGCATACGCTGTTTCCGTCCGGAACGGATAGTGTGTATGCCTGACCACAATACTCCTACCCACGACCAGGATAAAGCCATAGAGGATCCTGTGTCCAAGGCTCAGGTGGACGCGCTGGAGCGCAATGCCGCCGAGTTCGGACTGAGACATTACGGAATGATGGATCCCGGCAACGGCATCATCCACGTGGTGGGGCCGGAGAAGGGCCTGTCCCTGCCTGGAATGACCATAGTCTGCGGCGATTCGCATACCTCCACCCACGGAGCTGTGGGAGCAGTCGCATTCGGTATAGGCACCAGTGAGGTGGAGATGGTACTGGCGAGCCAGTGCATACTCCAGCAGAAGCCTAAATCAATGAGAATCAGAGTGGAGGGAAAGCTCGCCAAGGGCGTGACCGCCAAGGACATAGCACTCTGGCTGATGATGAAGCTCACAACCTCGGGAGCTACGGGATATTTCGTGGAATACGCCGGTTCAGCCGTGCGTTCCCTTTCTATGGAAGGCCGGCTCACGCTCTGCAACCTCTCCATAGAGATGGGTGCCAGAGGCGGTTTCATCGCCCCTGATGAAGTGACCTTCGAATATTTGAAGGGACGTGAGTTCGCTCCGAAGGGTGAGGACTGGGACAAGGCTGTCGAGTACTGGAAAACCCTGCGCAGCGGGGATGACGCCGTTTTCGACAGGGAACTTGTCTTCGATGCAGCCGAGATCTGTCCCATGATCACTTATGGCACCAACCCCGGAATGGGTATGCCAATTGACTCGTGCATACCGGACGATGCCGCAGCCAAGTCACTGGAATATATGGGATTCAACGCCGGAGAGCGTTTGCTCGGGAAGAAGATCGACTACGTTTTCCTCGGCGCCTGCACCAACGGACGCATCGAGGACTTCAGGGCATTCGCTTCCCTGGTGCGCGGACGGCGCAAGGCTGACAATGTCACAGCCTGGCTCGTGCCGGGTTCCTGGGCCGTGAAAAGACAGATCGAGGAAGAGGGTCTGGACAAGGTGCTGGAACAGGCAGGTTTCGAGTTGCGTCAGCCCGGCTGTTCGGCCTGTCTGGCTATGAACGATGACAAGATTCCTGCAGGCAAGTATTCAGTATCAACGTCAAACAGAAACTTCGAGGGCCGTCAGGGACCCGGAGCCCGCACTCTGCTTGCCAGTCCTCTGACCGCAGCAGCTGCTGCAGTGACTGGAGTAATCACTGACCCGAGAACAATGATCTAGAAGCTTATGAAACAGAAATTTGACATAATCACCAGCACTTGCGTCCCGCTTCCGGTGGAGAACGTGGACACGGACCAGATCATCCCGGCCCGCTTCCTGAAAGCTACAACCAGGGACGAAAAGTTCTTCGGGGAGAATCTCTTCCGCGACTGGAGGTACAACGCCGACGGCAGCCTCAGAAAGGATTTCGTGCTCAATGACCCGCGCTACGGCGGCTGCATACTCGTGGCAGGAAAGAACTTCGGTTCCGGTTCCAGCCGTGAACACGCCGCCTGGGCGATTGCCGGTTATGGGTTCAAAGTGGTGATTTCCAGCTTTTTCGCTGATATCCACAAGAATAACGAGCTTAATAATTTCGTGCTTCCCGTGGTGGTGAGCGAGACCTTTCTCAAGGAGCTATTCGAGTGCATAGAGAAGGATCCTTCCTGTCAGGTGAGGGTGGATTTGCCTGCCCAGACGGTGACCAACCTTGCCAGCGGCAGGAGCGAGAGCTTCGAAATAAACTCCTATAAGAAGTATTGTCTGATGA
>SFJB01000162.1 GCA_004555145.1 Bacteroidales bacterium
CAGCGACGAGTGGGGCTATGATCCTAAGGTCCCTGCCAAATATCAGGCAACGCTTTTCAGCGGATACAAGCCTGATGACAACGGCACGCGTTATGACCGGGGACACCAGCTCCCTTCCGCTGACAGACCTCTGTGGGAGCCGAACGTGGCCACCTTCTACTTCACCAATATGACCCCGCAGAAGAATGCCCTCAACGGAGGCGCGTGGGCCAATCTGGAAGGCTATGTGAGGACCTGGGCAAATAAGTTCGACACTCTGTATGTAGTCACCGGCGCGGATTACAAGAATTCCGACACTGTCGCATACGACAACAACTACGAACCCGTGACCGTCCCTGTAGGCTATTACAAGGCCCTTCTAGGATACAAGAAGAGCGGCACCATAGGCAACTCCACCGGAGGCTGGCTCGGAATAGCGTTCTATTTCGAGCACCGGTCCTACTCCAACTCGGACATCATGAGCAAGCAGTCTATGACCATAGACGAGCTGGAGGACAGGCTGGACATTGATTTCTTTGTCAATCTTCCGGACAGGGTGGGTCAGGAAATGGCCGGCAAAATTGAATCCACCAAAGACAGCTGGTGGAAATAAACCATAATGAAATGAAAAAAATACTCATAGCAATTGCCGCCCTGATGCTCTGCGTCCAGGGCTTTGCTCAAAAGCAGAAATACGTCGTGGGATTCTACAATCTCGAGAATCTCTTCGATATCTATGACGATCCTGCCAAGAATGACGAAGAGTTCCTTCCTGACGGAAAGAACAAGTGGACCCAGGCCAAGTATGAGAAGAAGCTCTACAATATGGCTCACGTCATCCGCGCGATGAAGGACGATAATGGAGCATATCATACTATTCTGGGTGTCAGTGAGATAGAAAACCGTCTCGTGCTCGAGGACCTCGTGAGCCAGCCGGAAATCGCAGATGCAAACTTCCAGATTGTCCATTATGACGGACCGGATGCGCGTGGCGTGGACGTAGGCCTTCTCTACCGTCCTGACCAGTTCGAATACCTCGACAGCGAATCCATTCCGTTCAACTTCGAGGACACGAAGGTGGAGATCACCCTCAGCAAGGAGGAGCAGGACAGGTTCCTGACCCGTGACATCCTTATGGTGCACGGACTCATCGACGGGGAGCACTTCGCATTCTACGTGGCCCACCTCCCGTCCCGCATTGGCGGCAAGGGAAGTGACCTGCGCTCACGCGGCGGCGAAATCATCTACAACCACTCTCAGGTGATGGAGCAGAAATATCCAGGCATCAAAATCGTGGTGATGGGAGATATGAACGACAACCCTACCGACGACAGCATGGCCGTGTGGATGAAGGGCAGGGAGAATATCAAGGACGTGAAACCGGGCGAGTTCTTCTCTCCTTTCACCAAGATGCTCGCTGACGGATTCGGTTCCCTGGCATACCAGGGCGAGTGGAACATCTATGATATCATACTCGCAAACTACAATCTGACCCTCGCACCCGAGGGCGGCATCAAGATACTGCCTGTCCACAAGAAGGGCTATTACGGAAGGGTGTTCAAGAAGCCTTTCATGACTCAGCAGAGCGGCCAGTACAAGGGCACTCCTTTCCGCACCTTCTCCAGCGGAGCCTTCATCGGCGGCTATTCCGACCATTATCCAACCTATATCGTAATCGGTAAATGATGAAAAGAACATTACTTATACTTGCGGCCATCCTGACCCTTTGCGCAACCGCATCCGCGTATGACGGCGGCATCAAGGCATCGGTGGTAAACCGTACCGGAAGAGCTCCGGTTGCGGGTGCACTTGTCAGCCTCATCCAGGACGGTGAGGTGCTCAGGACTGCCACCACGGCTCCTGACGGAAGCTTCTGCTTCGAAGACCTCCCTGACGGAAAGTACAACCTCTCCGTGGAGGCATCTGAATTTATGGGAACCACCATCAACGTGACGGTAGAAAAAGGTCTGATGCGCGACCTTATGTTTGTGACTATCAGCCGAGTACGCGTGGGTGAGGATATAGACGCCTCCAATTTTGCGGAATTTGACCTGGAGGACAGCGGCTACTCCGATGCTCCTACCATACTCTTCAGCACTAACGACGTATATACCGATGTAGTCGGCTACGGCTTCAGCAACATACGCTTCAAGAACCGCGGCTACAATTCGGAGACCCAGGACGTATATCTGGCCGGCGTACCGATGAACGACGCCATCACCGGCTATTCACCTTTCTCCCTGTGGAGCGGTCTGAATGAGGCTATGCGCGCCAAGGACTCTACCCTCGGCCTCGAGTCTTCGGACTTTGGCGTGGGAGGGTACAACGGTGCCACCAACATAAGCGCCATTCCTTCCGATGTTCGCACCGGATGGAGGTTCTCCGTGCTCTCCAACTCTGCCCTGTACCGCCTCCGCCTGATGGCAAGCTACTCGTCCGGCGAGTTGGACAACGGCTGGTCCTATGCCTTCAACGCTTCCGCCCGACTCGGCGGCAACGACTGGGTCGAGGG
>SFJB01000033.1 GCA_004555145.1 Bacteroidales bacterium
GAAGCCTCGGCCACGATTTGTCCCAGAAGCGGCGGGGAGAGCCTTGCCTGGCAGAACTTCATCACTGCGTCGTGCACGCTCTTGTTCTTCGTGCACAGACAGCCTATCCTCGTGCCGCACTCGGAATATCGTTTCGACACGGAATCGAAAAGCACCACGTTCTCCTCGATTCCATCCAGATGGAAGGCGGAAATGTACGGCATTCCAGTATAGATGAACTCCCTGTAGACCTCATCGCTGAAAAGGAACAGCCCGTGCTTCCTAACTATGTCGCGCAGGCGCTGCATCTCCTTGCGAGTGTAGAGGTAACCCGTAGGGTTGTTGGGATTGCATATGAGTATGGCCTTGGTGCGAGGGGTGATCTTCGCCTCGAATTCTTCCACGGAAGGAAGGCGGAAACCGTCCTCGATTCTGGTCTTTACGCTCTTTATGACGGCTCCCACGGAAATCGCGAAGGCCATATAATTGGCGTAGAACGGGTCGGTCACTATGATCTCGTCGCCGGGGTCGAGGCAGGCGAGGAAAGCGAAAAGCACGGCCTCGGAGCCTCCTGCAGTAATGATGATTTCGTCCGGAGAGAGATAGATGCCGTACTCGGCATAGTACTTGACCATCTTGGTACGCAGGGAGAGATAGCCGTCCGAAGGGCTGTATTCCAGAATCTCCCTGTCCACGTTCCTGATGGCCTCAAGGGCGCACTCCGGAGTCTTGATGTCGGGTTGACCTATATTGAGGTGATATACCTTCACTCCGTTCCTCTTTGCCGCATCGGCGTAAGGAGCGAGCTTTCTTATCGGAGAATAGGGCATACTGTCAGCCCTGTCAGATATCTTCATATTCAGTTTGCTGTATCGGTTTATATTAATTGCATCAGGCCCTGGCCGAAAAATCAACCGTATTGCAAAAATATGAAAAATTCGTTAGTTTTGTATAAAACTGATACACTAATATGACAAACCTGCTATTCTCCTTCCTGTTGGCTTTGGCCACGAGCCTGAGCAGCCCTGACGGGAAACTGCTCGTAAAAATCGAGCAGAGCGAAGACTCCCGGCTTCTGTACAGCATCGAATATGACGGAGAGACCCTGCTCTCCCCTTCCGCCCTCGGTCTGACGGGCGATTTCCGCGACTACAGCCGGCTAATTTTCGAGTCCGCAGACACCCGTGACATCAGAATCGACTACAGCCTCGACCGCATCAAGCAGAGCCGAGTGCAGCGCGATGCCCGCAGGACCCTGCTCCACTGCAAGACCCCGGACGGCCACCCCATCGACATAGAATGGCACATCAGCAACAATGACGTCGCCTTCCGCTACAATGTCATCAAGGACGGCGAGACGGGCAGCATCAGGGTGATGAGCGAGCAGACCTCATTCAACTTCCCTTCCGGAACCACGACCTACCTCTGCCCTCAGAGCGATGCAATGGTGGGCTGGAAGCGCACCAAACCGAGCTACGAAGAGTATTACAAGCCCGGCGCCCTTATGGACGAGGAATCCGAATTCGGTCACGGATACACTTTCCCGTGCCTTTTCAAGATTCCGGGAGCAGGCTGGGCACTGGTCAGCGAGACGGGAGTGGACAGCAGGTACTGCGGATCCCGCCTGGGCGAATACCGCAAGGACGGGGGATACCGCATAGAATTCCCTATGCCTGAGGAGAACAACGGCAACGGAACTTCCGAGCCTGCCTTCGCCCTTCCGGGCAGCACCCCATGGCGAACCGTCACCGTAGGCTCAGACCTGGCAGCGATAGTCGAAACCACCATAGCCTTCGACGTGGTGGAGCCGCGCTACGAAAGCAGCCACAGCTACAGCTACGGTAAGGGCAGCTGGAGCTGGATACTCTGGCAGGACGCCAGCATCAACTACGACGACCAGGTGCAATACATAGACCTCGCCTCAGCCATGGGCTTCAGTTTCTGCCTCATCGACAATTACTGGGATGTCAACATAGGCAGGGAGAGGATGGAGGAACTTGCCCGCTACGCCAGGTCAAGGAATGTGGATCTCTTCCTCTGGTACTCCTCCAGCGGCTGGTGGAACGACATCACCCAGGGTCCGGTCGACATCATGTCCAATCCCATTTCCCGAAAGCAGGAGATGCGCTGGCTTGAGAGCATAGGCGTAAAGGGAATCAAGGTGGACTTTTTCGGCGGCGACAAGCAGGAAACGATGGCTCTGTACGAGGCCATACTCAGCGATGCCGACGACCACGGTCTGATGGTTATCTTCCACGGTTGCACCCTTCCGAGAGGCTGGGAGCGCATGTACCCGAATTACGTCGGCAGCGAAGCTGTGCGCGCATCGGAGAACCTCATCTTCGGCCAGTATGAATGCGAGCAAGAAGCCATACACGCGAGTCTCTACCCGTTCATCAGGAATGCTGTCGGAAGCATGGAGTTCGGAGGCACCTTCCTGAACAAGGTACTCGAGCGCAACAACGGCAAGCCTGATTCCAAGGGACGCGTACGCGGCACGAGGCGTATCACCACCGATGCCTTCGAGCTGGCAACGGCAGTGCTCTTCCAGAACCCGATACAGAACTTCGCCCTCGCCCCGAACAACCTCGAGGATGCGCCAGCGCTCGCGCTGGATTTCATGCGCGAAGTTCCGACGACCTGGGACGAAACCCGCTACATAGACGGCGAGCCTGGACAGAACGTAGCCATCGCCCGCCGCCACGGCGACACTTGGTACATAGGCGCAGTCAATGCCTCCGAAGAGGACTTCCTCATCGACGTGGCAGCCCTTGAGCAGCGTTTCGGAGGCAAGGCAGAAGTGCTCGGTACCGTGAGTACAAAACTCAAGGGTTCATCAGGGAAGAAGACTGAACTATCCAGAATCGTCAACTTCAAAAAGCCGCTCCGCATCTCTCAGAATGACGGAGTGGCCATAATCATCAGATAAGGGAAGAAAAACCTTACCGAGAGCATCGTCGCCGATGTCACTTCTTGCGCCAGAAGGAAGAAGTGATGTCGGCGCGGTGGTAATACAGGCGCTGATTTGTGGTCTTCTCGTTAAGAGGGCCGAATTCCTTGATGTAAGGACCCACTTTCACAAAATCGAAGATTTCAAAAAGCTCATCCTCAACGCTTTCGCGACCTGAATACAAGGCAAGCTCCAGTTCGGGATGCGAGCTTCTCAGATAGTAGGCAATAGCTTTCAGCGCCTCGGGATCATTGCCTTCCCCGAGGAAGAGGAAGCAGTTCACTCCGAAGTTGGTTTTGAGCAACTTTTCCACCGCCTCGGCAGTAAGCTCATCTCCCAGATCCTTTTTCAGAAAGGGAGAGTGGCAGCCAATGCAATTTCCCCGGCAGTTGGAAATCTCAACTGCCAGGGAAACTCTATGCGGTATCTCCTCCAGGACTACGTCCGTGAGCGAAGGAACGTACTTGATCATTACAGGTCCTTAGGTGAATAGTACCTGCGTCCGGCTTCTACCTGACGCGGCTCTGCGAATGAGGATACGCGTTTGAGGTAACCGATTACGCGGGTAAGGTAGTCGATATTCTCGCTGCCGCACTTAGGGCACTTGGAGAGGGTATCCTTGCTGATGTAGCCGCACTCGTTGCAGATTGTATTGCGCACGTTGAATGTGAAGTAGTTGGTGCCATAGTGGGCAGCTACCTTCAAGAGCTGGCGGTACTGATCCTTGCTGAGGTGCTCGTCGAGGTTCATATGGAGGGCGGAACCTCCGTCCAGATACCTCACGTACTCTTCTCCGTGGAGCTTGAACTTGTCTATGATCGAGAGGGAGGTATCCTCAGGATTGTAGAAGTAGGAACTGTAGAGATTGTGCTTCGAAGACACGAAGTAACCGTCCTTGCTGTCCCACTTGTAGTTCTTTGCGGCAAGGTTCTCTGCAGGCACGAACTCGGTGTTGAACATCGCCTCAGGGGTTCGGTCCTTGCGGTTGGAGATGTTGATGGTCTCAAGCACCTTGTTTACAAACTCTTCGTACTTCGGGTTAGGGGAAATCTCGAGTCCGAGGAACTCGGCAGCCTCGGTCAAACCGTTCACGCCCACGGTGAGGTACTGCTTCTTCATATCGATGAAGCCTGCGTTGTAAACGTCAAGCATATCGGCCTTGTAGAAATCCTTGATAATCTCGTTGAAGGCGATCTGGTACTTGTGCACGCGCTCGGTCATCTCGGTGATGGCCTTGGCGATATAGTTGTTGTAGAGGTCGTCCTTGTCGTAGAAATTGGAAGCCGGGTTCAGAGGCTTGCCCTCAGGAAGGGACACTCCCCTCCTCTCGTTGAAATACTTGCGGGTAGCGCTCTGGATGAGACGGTTGAGGTTGATTGTCATCACGGACTTGGAACCCGTAGCTACGGAAGCAGTACCCATAGAGTACTGGTGGGTGGTGTGGTTGTGGGAACTGTCCTCCCTGTCCTCGAGGTCCTTGAGGCTGTTGCGCAGACGGCAGCAGCTGGAAAGGGAATCAGGGCTGTTGGAAAGGTAGCAGAAGAAGCTGTGTCCCTTGGACCACATCTCAGCGGTGAAGTCGGCATAATCCGGGTCGGAGAAATCGTCGCCTCCGTCGGTGAGCAGTGCCATTGTCTCCACAGGGAAGGTCAGAAGGTAATTGTTGCGCTCCTGGTTAAACCAGTTCATAAAGTGCTTCTGCAGCCAGTCGAGGGTCTCCCATTTCGGAGCCGTTCCGTCAGGGAAGCGGAAGTCACCGAACACGCCCTGGAAGTAGTTGCGGTCAAAGTAGCTTATGTTCCAGAACACGGTCTGATAGCCACGGTTGCCTGCCGGCATGTTCATCGAGTGCACAACCTGCTGGAAGTAGTTGTCGATGACCTTCACGAGGGTGCGCTGCTTGGCATTCATTTCCACGACGTCGTCCAGGTGCTCGAGGTAATCGTCACCGTAGTCCTTGCGGATGAAGTAGTCCAGGTACATCAGGAACTCAGGAGTAGCCACCGCTCCCATGAACTGGGAGGAGATGGAATAAACGAGGTTGATGAACTCGCCGCAGAAAGACTTGAGGTCGGTAGGTGCAATGGACACGCCGCCCAGTTCCTTGAGGCCGCTGATGAGGAAAGGGTACATCGTGATGGCTACGCAGTAAGGGAAGCCCGGAGTACCGCTCTCGTCGTGTTTATACAGGATGTGCGAGTTCAGATCCTTGAGGTACTGGTCGGCGAGGGCGCGGCCGTACAGGGTCTTTATCTTGTCGCACATGATATAACGGTTCTGCTTGATGTTGTTCTCCTTGTAGAGCTCGTTGCCAAGGGTCACAATGTTTTTGCGGGTGACGTTGGCATTGGCGTCGAACTTGGATCCCGTCGCAGCATTGGAGGCTGCGATGTAGTCCTTGATGAAGTCCCTCTTCTTGCGCAGGTCGATGTCGGCATCGAACTTGTCGATGTATGCGTGGGCCACGCGCTTGTTGATGGACATCAGCGACTCCTCCACCTGGCGGCGGATTTCAGCGCTGGTAATTCCTTCATAGATATAAAGGTTGTTGATAATCGACACTACTATCGCGTCGTCACAGTACTCCTTGGCAGACTTGTATGCTTCGTGAATACCTCGGGCAAGTTTGGCTTTGTCGAACTCCTCTACGGAGCCGTTGGTCTTACGTACATCCATTATATATTATTTTTAATTATTCTAAAATAAGATAATCCGGTTTCACAAATTTAGGCATATTGCCCTATCAAAAAAGGCCATCTCGAATCAAGTTTTCAACAAGGTTATCAACATTTCTGCACAGAAGCCGTTCTTTGCAGAAATGCCCTTATTATTATCAAAATTATTTCTTATCTTTGTGTGTTTGAAAAGACATTTTCACTAAGATCCGAATAATGAAGAAAGTTGACGTAGTGCTCGGGCTCCAGTGGGGCGACGAGGGCAAAGGTAAGGTGGTCGATGTCCTGACCCCCGACTACAAGGTTATTGCACGTTTCCAGGGCGGTCCAAACGCCGGCCACTCGCTCAAGTTTGACGGCGAGTCCTTCGTGCTGCACACCGTTCCTTCCGGAATCTTCAGGAAGGATACTGTCAATGTAATTGGCAACGGAGTCGTAATCGACCCGGTCATCCTGGCAGAGGAAATCCGTGACATAGAGGCTAAGGGCGGCGACATCAGCGGAAAGCTCAGGATCAGCAAGCGCGCCCACCTCATCCTCCCTACCCACAGGACCTTGGATGCGGCCAGCGAAGCAGCAAAAGGCAAGTCCAAGATAGGCTCCACCCTCAAGGGAATAGGTCCTACCTATATGGATAAGACCGGCCGCAACGGCCTCAGGGTCGGCGACATTCTCTCCCCTGAGTTCAAACAGCGTTACGAGACCCTCAAGCAGAAGCACATCGCAATGCTGAGCCAGTACGATTTCAGCTACGACATCAGCGAATACGAGCAGAAGTGGTTCGAGGCAATCGAGTCACTCAAGCGTTTCCCTTTCATCGAGAGCGAGATAGAGGTCAACAGGTACATTGACTCTGACGTAGCCGTGCTCGCAGAGGGTGCCCAGGGCTCTATGCTGGACATAGATTTCGGCACCTACCCGTTCGTAACCTCATCCAACACGATGAGCGCCGGAGTATGCACCGGCCTCGGAGTGGCGCCGAACCGCGTAGGCAAGGTGATAGGCATATTCAAGGCATACTGCACCCGAGTCGGCAGCGGTCCGTTCCCTACCGAGCTTTTCGATGAGACGGGTGAGGAGATCAGGAGGATAGGCAAGGAGTACGGTGCCACGACGGGGCGTCCACGCCGTTGCGGCTGGCTCGATCTCGTAGCCCTGAAATATGCTGTGATGATGAACGGAGTAAGCGAGCTCATAATGATGAAGTCCGACGTGCTCAACAGCTTCGATACCATCAAGGTGGCTACGGCCTACGAAATCGGAGGAAAGACCGTGGACTACTTCCCGTTCGAGAGCAACGAGGAAGTCACCCCTGTCTATAAAGAGTTCAAGGGATGGAAGAGCGATATCTGCTCCGTGCGCAATTACGAGGATTTCCCAGCAGAGCTGAAGGACTACATCGCCTTCATAGAGCAGGAGACAGGATGCCCTGTCAGAATCATCTCAGTTGGTCCTGACAGAAGCGAAATAGTAATCAGATAGCTTTTTTCAAGCGCGCTCGATTCCGACGCGCTTGAAAATGTAATCGACGTTCTTGAAGTAGTACTCGAGGGTGAAACAGCCTTCGAGTTCTTCTTTTTTGAGCAGGCCCATAACCTTCCCGTTTTCGAGAAGAAGGCTCTTGTAGTCCAGCCCCTCGGTCCAGGCCTTCATTGCCACAGGCTGCACCGTATCGTAGGCCTCCTCTCGTGAAAGTCCCTTGCCTATGAGGGCATTCATCACCCTTTGTGCAAAGATAACTCCACGGGTGGCATAGATGTTCTGGAGCATACGCTCAGGGTAGACCACCAGATTCTCGAGTATACCCTTGAATCTGGTCAGCATATAATCCAGGAGCTCGGTGGCATCCGGGAGGATGATGCGCTCGGTGCTGGAGTGGGAGATATCCCTCTCGTGCCACAGGGCAACGTTCTCACAGGATGCGGACATGTAACCCCTCATTACCCTGGCACAGCCGCATATGTTCTCGCTGCTGATCGGGTTGCGCTTGTGCGGCATCGCGCTGGAGCCCTTCTGCCCCTTGCGGAATGCCTCCTCCACCTCACGCACCTCCGTGCGCTGGAGGTTGCGTACCTCGAAAGCCATCTGCTCCAGGGTGGATGCTATGATGGCGAGGGTTGCGATGTAGTAGGCGTGGCGGTCGCGCTGGAGCACCTGGGTGGAGATGTCGGCGGAAGCAATGCCCAGATTCTCACACACGTAATCCTGGATAAATGGAGGAATGTTGGCGAAATTGCCTACGGCGCCGCTCATCTTGCCGGCCTCGACCCCCTTGCACGCATACTTGAAACGCTCTATGTTGCGCTTCATCTCCTCGTACCAGAGCGCCCACTTGAGACCGAAGGAAGTGATGTCGGCGTGGATTCCGTGAGTTCGTCCTATGCACGGTGTCTGCTTGAATTCCAGGGCGCGGCGACGCAGCACCTCAAGGAATTCTTCAAGATCCTTGAGCAGGATTTCGTCGGCCTGTTTGAGGAGGTAGCCGTTGGCAGTGTCCACCACGTCGGTGGAGGTGAGGCCGTAGTGCACCCATTTCCTCTCCTCGCCAAGGCTTTCGCTCACCGCGCGGGTGAACGCCACCACATCGTGGCGAGTCTGCTCCTCTATCTCCCTGATGCGCTCCACGCTGAATTTTGCATTGTCCCTGATCTTGTCAACGTCTTCCCTGGGAATGACGCCCATTTCGCTCCAGGCGTAGCAGGCCAGGGTCTCGACTTTGAGATATGCGCTGAACTTGTTCTCCTCAGTCCAGACGTCCCTCATTACCTTGCGTGAGTATCTGTCTATCATAATCTACTTTTCCTTTGCGAGAAAACTCTCTATGTTTTTCTGTATGCGCTCCGCAAGATCCGCACTTTCAGCGCGCTGGAAGCCCGTCCCCGTAATATGCTCGTAAAGCTCTATGTATCTGTCTGTTATACCCTCGACGACGCTGTCCGTCATCTCCGGTACCCGCTCGCCCTCGCGGCCCTGGAAACCGTTTGCCATGAGCCACTCGCGCACGAACTCCTTGGACAGCTGCTTCTGGCGCTCTCCGCGCTCCAGACGCTCCTCGTAGCCTTGAGCGTAGAAGTACCTCGACGAATCCGGGGTGTGGATCTCGTCCATAAGTATAATCCTGCCGTCGCGCTTGCCGAACTCGTACTTCGTGTCCACGAGTATGAGGCCCTTCTCGGCCGCCATCTCGCAACCGCGTGCGTACAGGGCCCTGGTGTAGGCTTCGAGCTGCTCGTAGTCCTCGCGGGAAACTATGCCGCGCGCGATGATCTCCTCCCTGCTTATGTCCTCGTCATGGCCTTCGTCCGCCTTGGTGGTAGGAGTGATTATAGGCTCAGGGAACTTCTGGTTTTCCACCATGCCTTCCGGCAGGGCGACGCCACAGAGGCTGCGCTTGCCGGACTTGTACTCCCTCCAGGCGTGGCCGGTAAGATAGCCGCGTATCACCATTTCAACCTTGAAAGGCTCGCATCTCCAGCCCACTGTTGCCATCGGGTCCACCTCGGCTATTTTCCAGTTTGGGATGATGTCTGATGTAGCGTCCAGGAACTTGGAAGCTATCTGGTTGAGCACCTGACCTTTGAAGGGAATTCCCTTCGGAAGGACGACGTCGAATGCGGAAATGCGGTCTGTTGCGACCATAATCAGATAGTCATTGCCGATGCTGTACACATCGCGGACCTTGCCCTGATACCTGGCAGTCTGGCCCGGAAAGTTGAAATCTGTGCTTACTAAGGCTTTCATATAAGGTGAGTATTTTCGCACGCAAATTTAGTTGATTTTATGCAGTAGATGAAATTTTTTCCGTATTTTTGTGGAATATGAATTCTTTCGATCGCGAAATCCACGAAGAATGTGGTGTATTCGGCATTTACGGAGTTGAGGATGCCGCCAATCTGGTGTATTACGGACTTCACGCCCTGCAGCACCGAGGCCAGGAAGGATGCGGAATCGTGTCCCGTGACGATAGCGGCAAACTCCACAGAATCAAGGGAGAAGGCCTTGTCACAGAGATTTTCAACAGCAGCAACATCAAGAGCCTGCCGGGCAATATGGCCATAGGCCACGTGCGTTACTCCACCACAGGCGGAGGCGGAATCGAGAACGTCCAGCCCTTCCTCTTCCACCACAACACCGGCGATTTCGCCATCGCACACAACGGAAACATAGTGAATTCCCAGCAGCTCCGCCGCTACCTTGAGGACCACGGAACCCTCTTCCAGTCCTCTTCCGACAGCGAAATCCTCGCCCACCTGATACGCAAAGACCCGCGAGAGCGCAAGCGTCCCCGCATTCTTGCAATCAAGGATGCCCTCAATATGATAGAAGGTGCCTTCGCCTTCCTCATCATGACCCAGAACCGCATCTATGCCTGCCGCGACAAGCACGGCCTCAGGCCCCTGTCCCTGGGAAAGCTGGGAAACGGCTATGTGGTCAGCAGCGAGACCTGCGCCTTCGACGTGATCGGAGCCGAGTTCATCCGGGACATCGAGCCCGGTGAGATAGTGACCATAGACCACCAGGGCATACGCAGCAACAGGTATTCCAACTTCCAGCACCACTTCCTCTGCGCGATGGAGTACATATACTTCGCACGGCCAGACAGCGATATCGAGGGATGTAACGTGCACAATTTCAGGAAGATGACCGGAAAGCTGCTCTACGAGGAAGCTCCTGCCGAGGCGGATATCGTGGTTGGTGTGCCGGATTCCAGCCTGAGCGCCGCGATGGGTTACGCCGAAGCGAGCGGACTTCCATACGAAATGGGACTCATCAAGAACAAGTACATTGGCCGCACTTTCATCCAGCCTTCCCAGGAGATGAGGGACAAAGGCGTCAAAATGAAGCTCTCCCCGGTCAAGACCATAGTCAGCGGGAAGCGCGTGGTGCTCATCGACGATTCAGTGGTCCGCGGCACCACCTCACGGAGAATCGTGGCAATGCTCAGGGAAGCGGGTGCCAGGGAAGTTCACCTGCGCATCGCGAGTCCCCAGCTGCGCCTTCCGTGCTTCTACGGCATAGACATCTCCACGCGCGAGGAACTCATCTGCGCACAGCGCAATCTGGAAGAGGTGAGACAGGCCCTGAACGTGGACACGATTGCCTTCCTCTCCGACGAAGCCCTGTACAAGGCCGGCAAGCGCGAGGAACTCTGTCTCGCCTGCTTCAACGGCAACTACCCTACCTACCTCTACCAGAACCCGGAAGAGGCGGAGACGGACACCAAATGCTAGCGCTATGCTGAGGGAAGAAACCGTATTCGGGCCTATACACAGCCGCCGCCTGGGTTCGTCCCTGGGCATCAACCTCCTCCCGGTGAACGGAAAGATATGCTCGTTCGACTGCATTTACTGCGAGTGCGGATGGAACCGCGACGGGAAGGACGACAAACGCATTCCAAGCGCAGCCGAGGTGCGGTCAGCGCTCGAAGACAAGCTCAGCACCCTTATGCTGGAGGGTGTGGGCATAGATTCGATCACCTTCTCGGGGGACGGTGAACCCACGCTCAACCCCGAATTTCCGCGCATCATCGAAGACACGCTCAGGCTCCGGGACGTGTTCTACCCGGACGCAAAGGTCTCCGTGCTCTCCAATGCCACCCGCGTGCACGTGCCGGAGGTGTTCGAGGCACTGCGCAAGGTGGACAACCCCATTATGAAGATTGACGCCCCTACCGACGAACTCGTGCGGCTTATCGACAATCCCGCTCCGGGCTACAGCCTCGCGCGCACGATTGAGGCCCTGCGCCGCTTCGAGGGGGATTTCGTGCTCCAGACCATGTTTCTGCGCAGCCCCGATTTCGATTCCTCCAGTCCCGAGGTCCTCGACGGATGGAAGGCAATAGTGCGCGATTTGCGTCCCCGCAAGATAATGGTATACACCATTGACCGCCCTACCCCTATGCAGGGGCTTGAGAAGTTCAGCGTGGAGCGTATGCATTCGCTGGTCGCCGACCTCATTGAGGAAGGATTCGACATCGACATCAAGGGTTAATATTTTTTCTTATATTTGCACCCGGATCGTGGCAAATGGGAATCCGGTCAGATGCCGGAACTGTGCCCGCAGCTGTAGCTCCCGCGCAAACAGGCTTCCTTTTAGTGTCATTGCCCGCAAGGGTGAGAAGGCCGGAAGCCGGGGAGGAGTCAGAAGACCGGCCCGGTCAAGTCGAACAATGGAAGCTCGGGGGCAAGTTTCCGCAAGACGAGTGCATCAATGTTATTATCTACAGTTTTAAGCGCGGCGCTTCTGCTGGGTGCAGAGACGCCGGACACACTTCAAGGTGTGACCGTGGTTGCGGACCGCGGTGTCGTGGTGTCCAGAACCGACACCATCAGAGTTCAATCCAATTCATCAATCGAAGACCTTATCTACAGTCTGCCGGGACTCGGGCTCGGGGACTACGGCGGGGCTGCCGGGCTCTGTCTTTTGTGGGATATCGATTCTCCCCGCCATGTGCTTCGGATTTTTCCTGTTTTTCTATTACGGAATCAAACAAGGAAAAACGGCAGGTGAAATGCTGCGGGCGCAGAAACGGGTGATGTGAATTGTTGAGGGGAATTGATAAGCTGCATACGACGGAGCTTGGGACAGAGCGCATCCGTAAAAATCTGAAGCTGGAAGCACAGGATGCAGTGGCATACTGCAAGGCTTTGATTTTGCGCCCTGAAGCCGTGATCGAACGGCGGAGCAAAAATTGGTATGTAAGTGTCGACGGTATTGTAATTACGGTGAACGCATACAGCTATACAATTATCACGGCACATTGATTTACTGTACACAAAAAGGGTATCGCGCGTATGAAAACGTGCGATACCCTTTTTTACGGTATATCCGGCAGCGACTGGCTGACGGTGTTGTGATGGATGATGTCTTTGATTCTGAGGTCAGTTTCAACAGCCTGCTTTAAGAGTGTTTCAGCGGTCTGATATTCATCATTGGACTGCTGTGCCATGCCGCGGAGAAAATGCTTCCAGGCCTCGATGGAGAGGTCCGTTGAAAGATGACGCTGGTTTGCAAGATATCTTGCTCCTGCAGGGATGCTGACGGTATCGAGCTTTTCCTGACGCTCCTTGAGGGTCGGTACGACTTCGTTCTGGATAAGTGCCTTGATGGCGGCGCCGATATTTCCTGTGAGGTGTCCCTTGGCCTGCTTTGTGAGGGTGCGGAAACGATCCTGCTGCTCCGCAAAGACTCCGTTGTAGAAGGTCACAATGTCATGTGTTGCGGCAATGTAATCCGCAATATCACGGTTCTGCTTCGGTGAGATGGTATCGAGATACAGACGGTAGTTGTCGAGCTTTGTGATCTGCCAGTGTCCGTCATCGGCCTGCTGCATGGTGAAGCGCAGCGTGAAGGTGTACTGGGTGAAAATATCACGGATGAGTACAGTGCCGCTGGCGGTGCGTCTGCCTGTGACATGAACGACCGGATCACTGGCAAGCTCTGTTGAGCGCAGCTGGGACCGCTCAAGGAACCGTTCAAAATCAATGCCTAGCATGCGGCCCTTGGTGATTTCCGTTCCGTCGGGCAGGATCCATTCCCCGGTATCTGCATAGCGCAGGATGGTGCTTTTGAGGCCGCCTGTGAGTTCGGGTTTTATCTTATCATAGAAGGCTTCGTATTTTGAGCGTGTGTCATCCGTGAGCGCGGAGTCGTAGC
>SFJB01000034.1 GCA_004555145.1 Bacteroidales bacterium
CCCCTGTCGTCAGTCCAAGGTACACGGAACATTATGACACGTTCCGGCTCTACCATTCTGTCGAGAATTTTCAGATCCATAAGGTAAGGGTACGAAGTCACATATGGAGCAACGCTCTCAACGACTTCTCTGACTGCCTGGTGGAACTCGCTCTCACCGGGATTGCGGGCGATAAGCTCAGACATGAACCTATCGACGTAGTTGGCTGTAAATTTGTCCATGAGGTATAATAACTAACGCTTGCGAATTTAAGGTTTTTTCCTGTGAATTGCAACTCAATCAGTTTTTTGATTAACTTTGCGGCCCGTTATGAAGAAAAAGCTCTCAGCCCTGTTGTCGCTAAGCCCGCTTCTGGTCTTCCTTTGCGTGTACCTGGTCTCCTCGCTTGTGGCCGGGGATTTTTACCTTATCCCTGTTCCTGCCGCCTTCCTTGTGGCCTGCGTATACGCCGTAGCCGTGTCCCGCGGCAGCCTTGCATCGCGCATAGGGACCATGTCCCGGGGTGCCGGACATCCCAAGGTGCTGCTGATGATATGGATATTCATACTCGCCGGGGCTTTCGCGGGCAGCGCCAAACAGATCGGGGCCGTGGATGCAACTGTGTCCCTGCTCCTAGGGGCCGTGCCGGAGAGCCTGATGCTGGTGGGCCTGTTCATCACCGCATGCTTCATATCCATGGCTGTAGGCACCAGCGTAGGTACCATAGTTGCGCTCGTTCCCATCGCTTCCGGCATCGCTGCAAAGACCGGCACAGGACTGGAGTTCATCACCGCCCTTGTGGTGGGTGGAGCCTTCTTCGGGGACAATCTCTCCTTCATCTCGGACACCACCATCGCCTCCACCCAGGCTGCCGGTTGCGAAATGGCGGACAAATTCCGCTCCAATCTCAAGATGGCCATACCTGCTTTTCTGGTGTGCGCCGGGATATATTTCCTTGCCGGCAGGGACTTGAGCTACGCCGTGGAAAAGAGCCCTGTGCAGTGGTTCAAATGCCTTCCTTACATAATGGTGATAGTGCTCGCTCTCTGCCGTATGAACGTGTGCGCCATATTGGCCTGCGGCATACTGACCAATGCGGTGCTGGGCTTCGTCTGCGGAGATTTCAACTGGACCTCTTTCCTCTCCTGCCTTGGGTCCGGGATCGCCTCCATGAGCGAGCTCATCATCGTGACTATGCTTGCAGGCGGTCTGCTGGAAATGATACGCGTGGGAGGAGGACTGGAGCTCATAGTCGATACTATGACATCCCGCGTGCGAAGCAAGGCCGGGGCGGAGCTGTCGATTGCCGCGATGGTGAGCCTTTCGAACCTGTGTACCGCCAACAACACCATCGCCATCATCACCTCAGGCCAGATCGCCCGCGACATTGCCGGGCGTTTCGGAATCAGCCCGAAAAGGACCGCGAGCCTGCTGGACGTGTTCTCCTGCCTGGTGCAGGGCATCATCCCTTATGGGGCACAACTGCTGATGGCCGCAGGACTCGCTTCAATCTCGCCCGCAGCCATCATTCCTTATCTTTACTATCCTTATCTTCTAGGCGCCTTTGCCCTACTTTCCATTCTTGCGGGCTTTTTCAGGCGCAAGTGATTCCAGAGTGAATAAAAAATTGCTATATTTGCCGGATAGCCAGCAAAACGGTATGAAGCATCGCAAACTCACAGCTCTGTTCTGCGTTCTCGCATACCTCGTGGTCTTCGCCCACTCGGCAATAGCCCACGAGCACCATCTCGTATGCCACGGCGGAGGAGAGCAGACCGAGAGCGAAAGCACCCACAGTTTCCACTACGGAAGTTGCGAACTGCTCAACACCTTCCTTGCCTCAGAAGACGGGTCCCTGACGCCACTCTTTTTCCAACTGTTCAGCCTCTGCGCAGCAGTGGTTCCCGACAACTCCGGCTTCCTTCATGACAGGGACTGTGCACAAATAGTCGAATTTTTCTACTCAGTCGGATTCACCGACCCTCCTTTGAGGGGCGCAAAGGGCCTCAGGGCACCTCCTGTGGACTTATGATTTCTTTCAGGACCTTGCCTTTTGCAGGGCCCGGATCAATTATAGTCCAACCAAGAATCCAATAATCAATGAAGAAATACTTTATCTATGCACTGCTGCTGTGCCTTGCCTGCGCTTGCGGTGCAGAACACCACGAACACGAACACGAGCACGAAGAGGATGCCCACAGATCAGTGCAGCTCTGCTCCATTTCAGATAATATCGAACTCTTTGCAGAAAGCGGAGATATGGAAGAAGGGGAAGAGACTTCCCTGAAAGCCTGGTTCACTGATCTTGACAGCTTCAAGGCCGCAGCAGGAGAGACAGCCACGCTGAGCTACAGGGCCGAAGGAGGAACAATTCAGAGCACCGAGGGAATAAAGCAGGGCGAAGGGGTGTTCCGCTTCGATTTTACCCCGGGCTGCCATGAGAACTGCCTGGTGAACGTTCAGTTTGCGGGAAGGGTCTTCGATTGCAGCGGGGCCTCACATTCCCACGCTCCGGCAAACAGCGTAAACTTCTCCCGCGAGCAGAGCTGGAAGATTGATTTCGCTACAACCAGGGCTGAAAGTATGCGGATAGGCTCAGTCATCAAAACTGTAGGTCGCATAAGCTCCCTTCCTGGAAGGGAATTCACAATCGTTGCAAAAACCTCAGGCATAATCAATTATGCAAAGCCAAACCTCACAGTCGGAAGCAGCGTGAAAAGCAGCGAGCCTCTGTTCCTGATCAGCAGCGACGGACTTGCCGATTCCAATATGGAGGTCCGCTACAGCAATGCCAAGGCCGAGTACGAGCGTGCCGGCGAAGAATATGAGAGGAAAAGCAGACTTGCCGAGGACAATATAGTGAGCAAGGGTGAGCTCTCCAGAGCCAGGGCCGAATACCTCAGCGCCAAGGCGGAGTTTGAAAATCTTGAGCGCAACTACCGCAACGGCTCCTTTGCCGCCTTCCCTGAGATTTCCGGCTACCTGGATGACATCTATGTCTCCAACGGAGACTATGTGGAGACAGGCACTCCCCTCGCCTGCGTTGCCAGCGGCGGACGTTTCCTTGTCACAGCCAAGGTCCAGCCTAGCTATTTCACTGATATACAAGATATAAGCGACTGCATTTTCCTCACTTCCAAGGGCAGTTTCAGCCTCTCGGAACTGGACGGCAAAATCGTCAGCGTGGGACGTTCCGCTTCCGCAGGAAGCCCGCTCATCCCTGTGAGCTTCGAAATCAACGGCTACGAAGGCTGCCTCAGCGGATCCTTTGCCGACCTGCGCATCTGCTGTTCCGGTGAGACCGAAAGGATAGCCGTGCCTTGCGAAGCTCTGGTGGAAGAATCAGGCAACTTCTTCGTATACAAGCAATTGAATCCGGAAACCTACGAGAAGGTCCAGGTCGTTCCTGCCGAGAGCAACGGCAGATACACGGCAATAATCTCCGGTCTGGAAGGAGGCGAGACCATAGTCAGCCGCGGAGCGGTCATACTCAAGCTCGCTCAGGCCGCAGGCAGTCTGGACGCACATTCAGGCCACGTTCACTGATAAAAATCCAATATTATGAACTGGTTGAATGGAATAATACACTTCTCGCTCAAGAACAGGCTCATCGTGCTTCTGGGCGCTGCCCTAATCGTTGCCGGAGGCCTGTGGAGCGCAGACAGGATAGACGTTGACGTGTTCCCTGACCTCACCGCCCCGACAGTCGTGATAATGTCCGACGCACGGGGAATGTCGGCAGAGGAAGTGGAGCGTCTTGTCACCTTCCCTGTTGAGACGGCGGTGAACGGAGCCGCCAACGTAAGGCGCGTGCGTTCTTCCTCGATGTACGGATACTCCTTCGTCTGGGTGGAATTCGACTGGGGTATGGATGTGTTCCGCGCCCGTCAGACCGTGTCCGAGAAACTCGTCACCATTGGGGAACAGCTTCCGGACGGAATAGTGCCTATGCTCGCTCCTCAATCCAGCGTGATGGGTGAGATTATGTTCCTAGGACTCCAGTCCGAAACCACTCCCATGATGGAGCTCCGCGACATTGCGAACTGGGTCATCAAGCCGGCGATACTTGCCACCGGAGGCGTATCCCAGGTCACCGTCGTCGGAGGCGACGAGAAGCAGTACCAGGTCCTCGCCGACCCGCTGCGTATGGAAGCCTTCGGAGTCACGATGGAAGAGCTGGAGAACGCCTGTACCAGCCTCAGTGTGAATTCTGAGGGCGGAATAGTCAGGGACAGGGGCAACGAGTACGCCCTGCGCGGAATTGCCCGTACTACTGACCTGGATGAACTCGGCGCCACCCTCGTGCGCATTTCTGGAAGCGACCCCGTATGCATCAGGGATGTCGCTACCATACGCACGGGCGCAGCCGTACGTCTGGGCACCGCATCGATGAATGCAAAACCTGCAGTCATCATTTCCGTGAGCAAGCAGCCTGACATCAACACCCTCAAGGTCACCAGGGCCATAGAACGCAGCGTGCAGGATGCTGCCGCCTCCCTGCCTTCCGACATCACAGTGGACACCCACATCTTCCAGCAGGCCGATTTCATCCAGGCCTCCGTCGGCAACGTGGGCCGTGCCCTGCTCGAAGGTGCCCTCTTCGTGATTCTGATTCTTTTCCTTTTCCTGGGCAACTTCAGGACCACACTCATCTCAGTGATCGCGATTCCCGTTTCCCTGCTCGCCACCATCATAGTGCTGCTCGCCCTGGGTATGGACATCAACACGATGACTCTCGGAGGCATGTGCATCGCCATAGGTTCCCTGGTGGACGACGCCATCATAGACGTGGAGAACGTGTACAAACGCCTGCGCCAGAACCACAGTAAGGCGCCCTCTGAGCGCGACTCCGTCTTCCACGTGGTATTCGAGGGTTCCCGCGAGATCCGGTCTTCCGTAATCAACGCCACCCTCATCATAATGGTCGCCTTCACCCCTCTCTTCTTCCTCGACGGGATGGAGGGAAGGCTGCTCAAGCCTCTTGGAATCTCCTTTATAATTGCCCTGTTCATGTCTCTGCTCGTGGCTATGACTCTAACGCCTCTTCTGTGCAAGGACCTGCTCTCGAGCGAGAAATACCTCAACAGGAACGACAGGGAAAGTTTCCTGAGCCGCAAACTTTCCGCCTGGTACTCCAGGGCTCTGGAAGCCGCCATGGGGCACAGGAAGACGGTTCTGGGCACCACTGCCCTGCTCCTTGCCGGCGCCCTGCTGGTGTTCAGCTTTATGGGAAGCAGTTTCCTTCCTGACTTCAACGAAGGTTCCATGACCATCTCCGCCGTAACGGGACAGGGCAGTTCCTTGGACGTGAACGACCAGTTGGGCGAGCTTATGGAAAGGGAATTGCTCACGATTCCGGAAGTCGTGCGCACTTCGCGACGCACTGGCCGCGGCGACCTGGACGAGCATTCGCAGGCCACGAACGGGGCCGAAATCGACGTCAATTTCAAGCTCGGCAAACGTTCCAGGGAAGTAGTGTTCGACGAGGTGAGAGCCAAGCTCAACGCCATCCCGGGAGTCGCAGTGACCGTAGGACAGCCGCTCGGCCACCGCATCGACCATATGCTCTCCGGAACAAAAGCCGCAATCGCAATAAAGATATTCGGCACAGACCTGAGTACGCTCCAGATGACCGGCAACAGCATCAAGGCAGCCATCGCAGACATAGAAGGCCTCGTGGACCTGTCCATAGAGCAGCAGGCCTCCACTCCGCAAATACTCATCAAGGCGAGACGCGAAGCACTGGCCTTTTACGGCATCAGTACAGGCGAATTCAAGCGTTTCGTGGAGTTGGCGTTTTCCGGAGAGAAGATGTCCGACATATACGAAGGACAGAGGCGTTACGATGTGGTGCTGAAGCTCGACGACAAGTACACTGGAAGCGCGGATGCTATAGGCAAGGTGCTGATAGACACAGGATTCGGGAGCAAAGTGCCGCTTGAAGAAGTGGCGGAGATTGTCTCCACCACAGGTCCGGGCGCAATCAGCAGGGAGAACGTGCAGCGCAAGCTCGTGGTATCGGCGAACGTCAGCGGACGTGACGTCGGAAGCGTGGTCGAAGACATCAGGGAAGCCGTCGCCAGCAGCATAACTCTCCCTGAAGGCTACCGCATCGAGTACGGCGGCCAGTTCGAGAGCGCCGGCAAGGCCTCCCGCACCCTGGCACTCGCCACCATACTCGCCGTGTTCGTGATATTCCTGTTGCTCTATGCCGAGTTCCGCGACCTGGGACTCTCGCTCATAGTGCTTGCCAGCCTGCCTCTCGCCCTCATCGGCGGCGTATTCGCCGTGTGGATAAGTTCAGCCGTGATCAGCATTCCTGCCATCATCGGTTTCATCACCCTTTTCGGTATAGCCACCCGCAACGGAGTGCTGCTCATCAACCGCTACCGCCATCTCCAGGAGGGTGGAACAAGCCTTCACCAGAGCATACACGAAGGCTCCGTGGACAGGCTCAATCCCATACTGATGACAGCCCTTACCTCCGCCCTCGCCCTCATTCCCCTTGTGGTGAACGGAGACAAGACCGGCAACGAGATTCAGAGTCCTATGGCCGTAGTCGTGCTGGGAGGACTCGTCAGCTCCACCCTGCTGAACATCTTCGTGGTGCCGATAATGTATGAATGGTTTGAAAAAAGAAAAGCAAAGAAATGCGTAAAGTCTTAATAACTAAATATTTGTCCGTAGTTCTCCTGCTATCGCTCGCCCTTCCTGCGCAGGCGCAGTACAATAGCCTGCTGGAAGAAATAGAAAGCAACAACAGCACTCTGAGGGCCCTGCGCAGCACTATGGAAGCTGACAGGCTGGAAGCCAGGACCGGACTTACACCTGAGGATCCAAGCGTGGATCTGGGATACCTCTGGGAGACGAAAGATCCTCAGGGAGGCTACCGCATAGACCTCGGCATCAGCCAGAGCTTTGACTTCCCCAGCGTCTATTACTGGAGAAAGAAGCTTTCAGACGGAGCCATAGAGGCGGCATCCCTGCGATATGAGCAGGGCAGGAAGGAAATTCTCCTCCAGGCAGAAAAGCTATGCGTGGAACTGACCTATTACAACGGTTTGATAAAGGCCTTGGAAGAGGGCCTCACAACTGCAGAAGGCCTGCTGGAAAGGACCAGAACGCGTTTCGAGTGCGGTGACGCGACTCTTAGCGAACTTAACGGAATGGAGCTTGCCTGCATGAGCACTATGAGAAACCTGGAGCAGAATAAGATTGAGCGTCAGGAGGTGCTGGATGCCCTGCGCACCCTCAACGCTGGCAAGCCTGTTTCCCACGGACTCAGCGAGTTTTCCATCCCATTGCTCCCGGAGAAGTTTGAAGAATGGTATGCTCATGCATCGGAATCGTCAAGCGAACTCAGAATCGCCCGCAACGAGGCTGAGAACGCAGAGAAAGGTGTCAGCCTCGCCAAGTCGGAATGGCTTCCGAAGTTCAGCCTGGGCTATGTTTCCGAGCGCGTCCAGGGCAGCACCCTTCAAGGCATAGGAGGAGGTATAAGCATTCCTCTGTGGGCAGGAAAGGGCAAGGTGAAAGCCGCCCAGGCCCGTCAGAAAGCCGCAGAGCAGATGCTGGAGGATCAGAAAATCAGCTTCTTCAGCGCCATGCGGTCCAAATACGACAAACTCAGCGCCCTGTCATCCGTTTGCGAGCGTTACGGTAAGCAACTCTCGGGGATGAACAGCAGCGCTGCTCTGAGTGAGGCTCTCATGGCAGGAGAAATAGGCTTCGCAGACTATGCCACCGGAATGCAGTTATGGTACAATGCCCTCTGCGAACTGAAGGAGTCGGAGCGCGACTGCCATCTTCTGCTCTGTGAGCTGGAATATTTTGCAAAATAAAACTACTCGGCCGGTTCCGCAGCCCTCTTAGTGAGGGTTGCGAGGACCTTGCCGTTCCCGTCAAGAAGGCTGAGGTTTTCACCATCTACCTTCACCCCGGAAGTGGCATCCAGAACCTTCTGGAAAGCTGATTCCACCTCCATATCTGAAGGCTTGCCCAGCATCATGGTGGTTCCGAGGTCGCCGAAGCTCAGCTTGCCGTCGACGAAGCTGTACCCTCCCATAAAGAGGTTCACGCCAAGACAGCCGTTCACGCGGCTTTCAGCCACGTCAAAGTTGATGTATGCAGGTTTTTCAGTGGTAGAAACAACCTGTCCGTCAATGGTATCCAGCTCCCAGCTTCCCTGAAGTTCCGGGGCTTTTTCAGTGCACGAAATCAAAAGCGATGCGGCTGCCAGGCAGGCAGCAAACATTTTTGTCAGTCTCATAATAAAGATAATTTAAAGTCAATACGACTCTATGGTTACAATACCCATGCCGTAAGCCGCAAGGGCCTTTCTTATGCTCTCCACGGTCTCCCTGCCTTTGGAATAATCGGAGAGCTTCACCCTGGCTGTCAGGGCCTTCTCGGTGACGCTGACAGACCATATATGCAGTTCATCCACGGATTCCACGTTGCCGCATTCCAGTATGAGCTTCTCAGTGTCATCATATGACACTCCGTCAGGCACTGCGTCAATGCTCATCTTGAAACTGTCCCTGAGAAGCATCAGGGTATTCTTCAGTATGACAAGGGCTATGAGTATGCTGACAATGGGATCAAGCATATACCAACCCGTGAAGTTGATCACTATTCCGGAGATGACCACTCCGAGGGAAATCAGGGAGTCCGTAGCCATATGCAGGAAAGCGCCCCTGGTGTTTATGTCTCCCTTGCGGTGGTTCATCAGCAGCAGAGCGCTGATTCCGCTGACCACAATCCCCACAGCCGCCGTCCATGATATGGCTGCACCGCTCACCTCCGAAGGGTCTCCCATCTTCTCGATGCTCTCATAAATGATTATCAGCACGGCCGCCAGGAGGAGCAAGGCATTGAGCAGGGAAATGAGTATCGAAGTTTTGCGGTAGCCGTAGGTATATTTCCTGCTGCACCTGCTGGATGCAAGTTTAAAGGCCACCAGGGCAATCACAAGGCTGAATACGTCGATCAGTTTATGTCCGGCATCGGAGAGCAGCCCCATGGAGTTGTAGCACAGGCCTACCACCGCTTCGAGAATCACGAAGCCGAAGTTCAGTCCTATTGCCAGATAATAAACCCACCCGAGGGACTCTACTGCGTGGCTATGGTTGTGATTATGATTGTGGGACATAGTATTTCCATTAATAACGAAGCGCAAATATAAGCAAAGATTTTGGAATATGGCATACATTTGCAATTTAAGCAATTGTTGGTTACTTTTGTAAGATTTTATGTTCGAATTAAACAAAAGCATCAGATATGTTTGAGAATCTGTCAGAAAGACTCGAAAGATCGTTCAAAATCCTCAAAGGAGAGGGCAAGATAACCGAAATCAACGTCGCTGAGACTCTCAAGGAAGTGCGCAGGGCCCTGCTGGATGCCGACGTATCCTACAAGGTCGCAAAGGAGTTCTGCGACAAGGTGAAGACCAAGGCCATAGGCACCGGCGTACTCACAGCCGTGAAGCCTCAGCAGATGATGATCAAGATTGTCCACGACGAACTTGCTGAATTCATGGGCAGCGAGCACAGCGAGATCAATCTCAAGGGCTCCCCCGCAGTGATACTCATAGCCGGCCTCAACGGTTCCGGTAAGACCACCTTCAGCGGCAAGCTCGCCCTCTACCTCAAGAGCAAGAAGGGAATGAAGGTGCTTCTCGCAGCCTGCGACACCTTCCGTCCGGCTGCGATAGAGCAGCTCAAGACCCTTGGGGCCCAGGTGGGAGTGGAGGTATATAGCGAAGAAGGAGAAAAAGATCCGGTAAAGGTAGCCAAGAACGCCATTTCCAAGGCCCGCAGCGAAGGCTACAGCGCAGTCATCGTGGATACCGCCGGTCGTCTGGTCGTGGACAAGGAGCTCATGGACGAGATTTCTGCAATACACGACGCCATCAATCCGAGCGAGAGCCTCTTCGTAGTGGACGCGATGACAGGTCAGGATGCGGTAGAGTCAGCCAAGGCCTTCAACCAGGCAATAGACTATGACGGCGTGGTACTCTCCAAGATGGACGGTGACACCAGAGGCGGTGCAGCCCTTTCCATCAAGGCTGTTACCGGCAAAGCCATCAAGTTCGTCAGCTCTGGCGAAAAGATGGAAGCCCTGGACATCTTCTACCCGGCCCGTGTCGCCGACCGCATACTCGGAATGGGTGACGTGGTTTCCCTCGTTGAAAAGGCCCAGGAGCAGTTCGACGAGCAGCAGGCAAGGGCGTTGAAGAAGAAAATCGCCAAGAACCAGTTCACCCTCGTGGATTTCTACGAGCAGCTCAAGCAGGTCCAGAAGATGGGCAATATGAAGGATATTATGGGCATGCTTCCAGGTATGGACAAGGCCCTCAAGGACGTGGACATCCCGGACGACGCCTTCAAGTCCACAGAAGCCATCATCCAGTCGATGACACTGTACGAGAAGGAACACCCTGAATGCATCAACGGGTCACGCAGGAACCGCATCGCGAAGGGTTCGGGCACCTCTATAGCAGAAGTGAACAAACTCCTCAAGCAGTTCGAACAGACCCGCAAAATGATGAAGATGGCTGTGGACGGATCCCTCCAGCAGAAGCTGAAGGGAATGCGCCGTTAGTTTCAGAAAATCAGATCCATATCGGCCTCGATGAGAGGTTCCGCAATTTCCTCGGGAATGAAATGCCATTCGCCGAGGATTTTTTTATCCCCAGTATTGGCCCGGTTCAGTTCACCCACCTTCAGGATGTAATCGTAAATCATATTCCTGATCTCAGGATACCTTGCAACCACACGGTTATCCGCTTCCACATCGGGCACTCCGGCACCCAGAGGCAGTAGGTCCCCGCCTCCATTGGCGCGGTACGAGGTCATTGCCACGTTATACCAGGTCTCCCCATCAAAGGCAGTGCCATCCGCGAGCGAGATGATGTTCACGCGCTCCCCTGCCGGCTTGGTCACGTCCACGGTGTACACCAGCCCGGCGGCGGAATCGAAATTGTAGCTCCTTCCGACGAAAGACCAGCGCTCAGCTCCGGTCCTTGCATCCGGCGAAGATTTGATTTTCAGCACATGCTCACCTGGAGTCTGTATCCAGCCGTCGTATGAGTATTCCAGGTAGTTCTTGATCTCATCCCCTTTCAGACGAACCACAAACATCTGGTTTTCATAAGGATAGATGGTAAACATATCGTTGAATACGAGCTCACCCGCCTTGACCGTGCCGTTGAAGGTCAGCGGTGCCGCGAAGGATATCTGCGCCTCCGGAGCAGTAAGCTGCACCCTGTGCACGAGGTTGATGTAGTCCGACATACCTGCGTACGCATCCCTGGTCTTCATATCCATCGCCAGAGAACCCACCTTCTTGTTGGTGAACGCCTTTACGGCCTGGTACTCAGGGTCGAAGACTCTCGGCATCTCCTTGTCCACCTTGCGTTTGTCCATACGTACGATGCGAGTCTGCACTTCTTTCGAGAGCAGTTTGCGCCCGCGCTTCTGCGCCGTAATCTCGGCATAACCCACATTGCCGGCCCTGGCTCCTCCGTTCAGGAAACCGCAGCCTTCATATACTGTAGTGTAAGGGCTGTGGTCGTGGGCCGTCACCAGCAAATCCACGCCTTTCAAGCTGTACAGGAGGTCCAAGCCTTGATTCTCAAGCACTTGACCATTGCCTTCCCCAGTACCTGAATGGACTACGGCAACTGTCACGTCAGGCTTGAATTCGCTGTTCACCCTGTCCACCCACTGCTGTACGAGTGGAATGAGGGACTTGAAACTCATACCTTTCCAAAGGGACTCGGAGAGCCAGGCACTGATGTTCGCATTGTTGAACCCGAGCACTGCCACCTTCATTCCAGCCTTGTCAAAAATCTTATATACAGGGAAATACGGCTCTCCGTTATCGTTACGCACTGCGTTTCCGCCCAGCCAAGGTATGCCCGACGCCTCGAGTTCGGCATTCACCCTGTCATATACGTCGTGGCCGGTTTCTATGTCGTGATTGCCCACGATGACGGCATCATAGCCCATATAGGCCATCACGCGAGGAAAAAGATGGGGTACGGAAGTGTCCACGTAATTGTAATAATAGGCGGCATTGTCTCCCTGGAGGCAGTCTCCGGCATCCAGCAGGAGCACGTTCTCCTTGCCCACGGCCTCTCTCAGGCTGTCCACGTAAGCCTTCACGGACATAAGGCTCGTCCTGAGTCCCTGGCCCTCGACATAAGCCCTGTCGAACCAGGATCCGTGCACATCTCCCGTAGTGACGACATAGAGTTTACGCTCCCTCGCACTCAACTGAAAAGAAAATACCTGGATGAGCATCATGGCTGCAAACAAGGTATAAAAGTATCGCGAATTCATTTTCATAACACGCAAAATTACGCTTTTTCCTGAAATCTTCATACTTTTGTATTCGCGTTTCTTTATCAGAATTCATATTATGAAGCTATTTACAGAGGTCATCCCCGGAAAATCCGCCGTAAGTCTAGGCCTGGACAACGGAATAGTGATGTTGGGCAGCTGCTTCAGCGACGAAATCGGCAGGCGTATGCAGGACTGCGGATTCAAGCTTTGCCGCAATCCTTTCGGGACCCTCTACAACCCCCTTTCCATACTTGGAGCCGTGAGGCTGTTATGCTCGGACAGGCTCTTCGGCGAAGCGGACTGCGTGCAGATGGGTGCGGGTTCCGGGCTATGGTGCAGCTTCAGCCATCACGGTTCCTTTGCGAGGCGCAGCCCGGAGGAATTCCTGCGCGACGCCAATGCCGCACTCGTCGAAGCGCGAAGGCGGTGGAACTCCGCAGACAGACTCATACTCACCCTGGGCACGGCAATGGTATGGAAGCACGAAGGCGAGGTGGTTGCCAATTGCCTCAAGCGGGCAGCAGGCGAGTTCACGCGCGGGATGATGAGCCCGGAAGAAGTGAAAGAAGCTCTCAATGAAATCTTCACCCTCGCTCAAGGAAAGCAGTGCATAGTCACGGTGTCCCCTATCAGGCACTTGGGGGACGGGGCTCACGCAAA
>SFJB01000163.1 GCA_004555145.1 Bacteroidales bacterium
CCTGCTGCTTTCTTTTAACGCTTTCCCTGAGGTTTTTTATGTCGCTCTTTGCCTTTTCAACTGCCTTTGCAAGCTTCTTCTGAAGCGTTGTCATCTTTGACGAAAGGCTCCTTATCTCCTTTCTGTCATCGGCAAGCTCATCCCGCTGTGCCTTTACTGATGCTTTGGCTTTTTCGAGCGCGGCCGTGAGCTTCTTTGCCTCGTGCTTTGATGCAGAGAGATCCTTCCTGATATCGGAAATCTTTTCGGCAAGCCTGTCGTTCTTTTTCTTCAGGCTTTTTACCTGTCTTCCGAGTTCTTTTGCCTCTTCTGCCTGCGATGCCTGTGCGGCCTTATCAAGCTTCGCGAGCTCGCTTCTGACCTTACCCTGTGCGGCACCGAGCTCACGCACGAGTGAGGAAACACGCTCGGCCGTGATCTCATTGAGGCGGGTGTTGATTCGCTCAATTTCCGTCTCGATATTCTTCCTGATGGTTTTGTACTCATTTGTGTTCTTGTTTACACTGCTGTTGAGTGCGTTGCCGTTCTTGTCCACGAAGATATCAGGGTAGAACTTCTCCATATCCTTCAGCCAGTTTGCCGTACCCATGCGGGCATCGATGGCCTTTCCCTTTTCGCGGGAGCCCTTTGCCGTTGCGGCCTTCTGGTACTCTGACTCTGATGCGGTAAGGTAGCGCTTCTTGGAAAGGAGCTCGGCTTCTTCACTGCTGAGGCTGTCCCTTATCTCATGAGGGGCGTCTGTCACTGCCGCATTCCGCAGGCTTTCAAGAATTGACTCAGCCTCTTTAAGGATACGGTCACGCGCCTCGACTGCCTCATCAAGTTTTTTGACGTCTTCCTGAAGCGTTGTGTTTGCCTCGGTAAGTGACTTTACTTCCTTCTCCCTGTTCGCAAGGTCCTGCTTCTGCTCTTTCAGGACGCGCACGACTTCATCAAGTGCGCTCTGATCGGCGTCGCCTCCCATCTTCAGGGAGCCGTTTTCAATCTTCCTGGCGATGTCTTCGCGCCTGATTCTGCGGGCAAGGTCCGCAAGCTCATCAACCGGCATGAGATCCAGCGACTCGCGCGATGGGATATCAAGCCCTCGTCTTTCATCGACGTCGGCAACGGATTCCATTTTCATCGATTCATTGCCTGATATCGATGCTATCAGGTTGCGGTAAGCTCTCGGATTGCTCCGGAGCTCTTCAAGCACGGCCTGGCGAACCTTGTCATTTTTCGGCCAGCTTTGATTCTTCAGGACGTATCTTGCGGCGTTGACTATGGCTGGTGACTGGACCTGTTTCAAAACCCTCTGCTGAAGACCCAGCCTGTAGTTCTGGTCGGTGTATGGCGCCTCGACGGCAACGCGCTCATAGCGCTTGTATGTCGGGTTATAGCGCTCCTCATAGCCTCCGTTAAGAGCTGTGGTGTCAAGAAGCATGGCGGCCCCGAGTATGGACAGGTATCCCCTGAGATTGATGTCATCAGACAGGGCGTCCGAGAAGGTCTGATCCTTCTGGGCGTCAGTTCCTTCATACTGCACCTGCGGCATGTTGTTTTCAGCGAACTCACGGAAGGTCCAGCCGGGGTTATCGTCCATGATGAACTCGTATCCGATGGACCTGAGCCAGTCTTTATCAAGGCCTTTTACGACGCGATAAGGCGAGCGCCTGATGTATTCCTCATCAAGCGCAAACGGGTCTTCTCCCTGCGGATCATCATCATCTTCTGCTATATCCTCTGCCTGATAGTTCTCGGTATAGTCGATCCCGAGGAGTTCGCGCTCGATACGTGCGGCCTCTTCTGCCATGGCTTCGTACTGCATGGCATCCATGGCACCGGCTTCGATATAGTCATCAAACACCGGGAAGTCGTCCATTACTGCGATATCTTCCGGAAGTGCATCCTGAAAAAGGGTTCCGCTCAGTCTGTCGGCAGTCTGCTTTGCCTTCTTTTTTGTAAGGGCCAGCTCGATCTTGCTGATGTCGCCGTCAAAGTCGCTGTAATAGTCCTTCACCTCATCTGTATACGTTATTGCCACGCCCTTCTTCTCAAGCTCTGCCTTCAGGGATGGCGTCACAAGCGTATCAGGTATGGATATACCGGTTCCTTCCATCACGTCCTTTATAACGGCCGCAACTTCGGAGTCGGGGACGATACGCACTATCTTGCAGTAGCGTGAGAGATATACGGTGCGCGGATTGCCGAGCTTTGCAAGCTGTGTGGACACAACGCCGCTGTGCCACTTGGTAGGGCCTACCGCGTCCTTGGCCTTGTATGCCCTGTAATCGGAGTCAAGATCGCTCTTAGGGATCTCAACTTCAACCACGGCAAGGTTTGGCCTCTTGTATGCCGAGCTGAACTGGTCATTGAGAGGGGAGGCCGATGAGTGCCAGTATGGATTGTAGGCGGCAGGAACGT
>SFJB01000001.1 GCA_004555145.1 Bacteroidales bacterium
TCTTGTCCTTCAACATGCTGATGTCAATGGGCTCGCCACCTGCAAATATCCTATCCTGTGAATTGATCTTCACTGTGATGATGTTACGGCGGTTAACCTTCTGGTTCTCCTGCTGCTGCTCTTCAGTAGGCATAGGAGGAAGACGACGTGACAAACCGGTCTGTGATCCCATGGTAGTAGTCATAAGGAAGTAGCACAGAAGCAGGAATGCGATGTCAGCCGTAGAACTTGAGTTGATTGCCGGTGTTTTCTTGCCCATAATTATTTCCTGTTAGTGATTGCCAGACGAATCTCACCTATGATGATAGACAGAATAGCTACACCGCCGGCGAAATATGTCAGGTTGAGAATGGTGTCAGTAAGTTTGAGCGTGCCGACTTCGTCGAGACCTTCCCTTCCGAATGCAGGGTTACCAGCAGCGAGAAGGTATGCCACGAAAGCGACAGCTGCAATTACGACAGCAACAATACCGAGCTTGATGAGAGACTTCGGGTTGTTGACCGCCATCATGATGCCGCCTATGAGCACCCAAGAGGCAACTCCGAGGCCGACCATCACGTATGCCCAGTACAGCAATGTCTCAACTGCACGGCCGCCGTTGGATTCGAAGCCTGCAACGAAGCCCCAAATCAACAGGCCGACGCTGATGAGAATCAGCACGAGCATAAATATTTTGAAAAATTTATTCAGTTTCATGATTCAGTTGATTGCAAAATGACTATTTCTTCTCGGCATATTTGGTAAGTACATCAACGAGGGAGATTGAAGAATCCTCCATATCAATGGTGATGGACTCAATCTTCGCAAGGATGTAGTTGTAGAATACCTGAAGAATCATTGCAACGATCAAACCTGCTACAGTAGTGATGAGGGCGACTTTCATACCTCCGGCAACAACGTTAGGGGAGATATCGCCGGCAGCCTGGATAGCATCGAATGCCTGGATCATACCGATAACGGTACCGAGGAATCCGAGAGAAGGTGCGATGGCGATGAAGAGGGCGATCCAGGAAAGACCGCTTTCCATCTCACTCATCTGAACTGAACCGTAGGATACGATGGTCTTCTCGACAACGTCAACACCCTGCTCATAGCGAAGGAGTCCCTGATAGAAGATGCTGGCAACAGGTCCACGGGTTTCGCGGCAAACTTTCTTTGCAGCCTCGATTCCGCCGTTCTCAAGAGCCTTCTCAACAGCTGCAACGAGCTTCTTGGTGTTGATCTTTGAGAAGGTGAGGTAAAGGATACGCTCGATAGAAAGAGCGAGACCGATGATCAAGCAGATGATGATCAAAGACATGAAGCCTGCACCACCTTCGATGAACTTGGTCTTGAGGGCCTGATGAAGTGGAACTTCAGGGGCGGCTGCTGTGAGGGCAGCGAGGTCATTTGCCGGAGCTGCTACTTCAGTAGCTGCAGCTGCAGCCTGCTCGTCCTGAGCGGACACGGTGTTGGCAGAGAAAGCCATAACGCCGGCTACTGCCAAAAACATGAAAAACTTTTTCATAACGAATTTAATGTTGTATTAGTTGTAATAATATTCGCAATTAAAATCGGTGCAATTTAGCAAAAAAAATCCATATAGCAAGGATTTATTTGGATATTTCGCCTTTTAAGTTCTTTTCGAGGAGCTTTTTTATGCGCTCCACATCGCTCTCGGAGCCCAGGAGGAAGAAAAGTTTTGCGAGTGCGCTTTCGGTAGTGATATCGTGACCGGACACAACTCCGGCCTCTTTAAGACAGCATCCGGTGGCATAAATGTCCATATTCACTTCCCCGCTGAGGCACTGGGTCACGTTCAGCAGGACCTTCCCCATCCTGATTGCATCTTTGACAATCTGGAGGAACCAGGGCTTGGAGATGGCATTCCCCGAGCCGTAGGTCTCGAGTATTACCGCCCGGGTCCCGGAACCTAGCAGAATGTCGCTCACGGCCTGCTCCGTAATGCCGGGATGAATCTTCAGGACGGACACCCTTGTGTCGAGCTCTGTGTTGATTTCAAACTCTTTGTTCCTGTCTTTCGGATAGTGGATGAAGCCGCTGTTGTAGTTGATGTTGATGCCGGCAGTGGCAAGAGGGGGATAGTTGGGAGAATTGAATGCGCTGAAACCCGTGGCGCTGACCTTGGTGCTCCTGTTTCCCCGGAAGAGTTTGGAATTGAAGCATATACATACCTCCGGGACGATTGCCCTTCCCTGGGAGTCCCTGGCCGCGGCGATTTCCACCGCCGAGATGAGGTTTTCCTTTCCGTCCGTGCGCGGCCTGCCTATGGGGAGCTGGCTCCCGGTGAAGATGACAGGCTTGTCGAGATTGTCCAGCATAAAACTCAGGGCTGATGCGCTGTAGGCCATCGTGTCTGTGCCGTGGAGAATCACGAAGCCGTCATAATCGTCATACTTCTCCTTGATGAGCCGGGCGAGGGCCTGCCAGAGCGAAGGCTCCACGTCCGAGGAATCTATAAGGGGAGAGAAGGTGTAACTGTCGATGCGTAGCGCGAACTTGCGCAGTTCCGGAACCTCTTCCAGGAGGCTTCCGAAGTCGAAAGGCACCAGTGCGCCGCTTTCCGGGTCTTCCTTCATGCCGATGGTGCCGCCGGTGTATATGAGCAGAACGGCGGATTTGGTTTCCTTGTCCTTGAAAAGCTTGAAACTTATCATAAACTGAACAATTGTTTGGCGTTATATGTGGTCGTGCGTGCTACCAGAGCCCTGTCCACGCCCTTGCGCTCCGCAATGAAATCTGCTATCAGGGGGAGGTAGGAACTGTCGTTGCGCTCTCCGCGGTGAGGGGTGGGGGTGAGGTAGGGTGCATCCGTTTCAAGCACGATTCTCTCCAGGGGAATGCGGACTATGTCTTCCCCGATTCCGGCTTTCCTGAATGTGACCACTCCTCCTATTCCGACATACCAGTCTCCGTATTTCTGCATGCGCTCGAAGAGTTCGTAACTGCCGCTGAAAGCGTGGATGTTGCCCCTGAGATGCAGGTGCCTGCAATCCTCCATAATTTCCAGGAAATCCAGGGTTGCGTCGCGCAGGTGAATGTTGACCGGAAGGTCCCACTCCGACGCCAGCTCCAGCTGGGTGCGGAAGGCTTCTTTCTGCTCGGCCTGGAATTCCTTGCTCCAGTGGTAGTCGAGCCCGATCTCGCCCACGGCAACCACTCCTTCCTTCCTGTACGGTAGCATCGCATCCAGCTCGTCCTTCCATCCTCCGTCCACGGAACCCGGGTACAGCCCAAGCATAGGCCTGAGGACATCGGGATGCTTCCGCACGAGGGCGAACATACGCTCCCTCTCCTTGGAATCCACGTCGGGCTGGAGCATCAGGCTCACTCCGGCGCTGACGCACTTGACTATGATTTCCTCCTCGCAGCCTTCGAATGCTTTGTCGCTGTTGTGGGTATGGGTATCTATATACTCTTCCATATCTTGAAACGCACAAAGTTAATCAATTTTGGCGTTAATGCAGCATCGTCCTATCAGATCCCGGGATATGATGCCCTCATTTTCCAGGCTGGTCAGCATTATCTCCACTTCACGGAAGGGAATCCCGCTCATTTCGTGGAGGCTGTCGCTGTCCGCGCCCCTGTTGGCCTTGACGAGCCTGCAGAGTCCGGTGTATTTTTCCAGAACGGCAGGGTCCGTCCCAAACTTCTCGCGCAGCGCCTGGTCCAGACTCCTGCCCTTTACCGGACGGCAGCCTGGGAAGAGTTGCGCTGACAAGGCCTGGAGGGATACCAGCGGCTCGGCGATTTTCTCGGCGGCGAGCAGGTTGCACCCCGCATTCAGGCTGTCGTCGATGCGTCCGGGAAGGACGAATACCTGCCTCCCGTAACTGTCTGCGAGCCGCGCGGTCATCATCCCTCCTCCGCGCACGCGCGACTGTATGAGTATGGTGGCATCCGCCAAACCGGCGATGATACGGTTGCGACGCAGGAAATTCCCCGGGTACGGCACGGTTCCCGGAGGGTAGTCGGTAATCACGGCGCTGCCGGGGGATGCCGCAATCCGCGCAGCCGCGTCCCTGTGATGCCTGGGGTACACATCATCGATCCCGACGGGGCTGACGGCAATCGTGGATGCACCGGCTTCAATGGCCGCAAGATGCGCGTGGATGTCCACGCCTATCGCGAGTCCGCTCACAATGGCGGGGCGCTCGGCGAGTCCCGAAAGGCAGCGTACCACCTTCCCGCACCACTCCTTCCCGTAGCTGTCGCAATCCCGGGTGCCGACCACGGCGATGCGCTTGCGAGGGGCGAAAATATCTTCGAGCGGGGATTCGCTCCTTACATATAATAGTATAGGCGCGTCAGGGCATTCTTTGAGCAGGTGGGGGTACAGTGGATCGAAGATATCCAGGAAACGGTAACCCATCGCATCCAGCCGCTTCCATTCGCGCTCCGCATCCTCCAGCACGCGCTCGTCTCCCAGGGGCCCGAGTTCGCTAAAGGGACGGACGAGCTCCTTCCTTTCCTTGGGAGCGAGTTCGAAAAAGGCCTCGGCCGAGCCGAGAGAATCGATGATGTTGTGGGAAAAATCCGGCTTGTTGCCGAGATACCTGTTCAGCGCTATCGCACTGATGACACTAAAAATACCTTTGTCCATTCTTCATAATTTGAGTCTTGGACAAAGGTATGCAAAAAATCTGAATATAAAGCTAAATTATCAGCATAGCATCTCCGTAAGGGCCGAATTTGTAGTCGTTCTCGAGGGCTACGTCGTAGGCGTGCATCACTTTGTCGAAGCCTCCAAAGGCAGCCACACTCATAAGCATGGTGGACTGAGGGAGGTGGAAGTTGGAGATGATGGCATCCGGAACGGAGAACTTGTAAGGAGGGAAGATGAACTTGTTGGTCCATCCGTCCATGGCACGGACCTCACTCTCGGTGGTGACGTAGGTCTCCAGCGCGCGCATTACCGTCACTCCGCAGGCGCAGATTTTGTGGCCGGAACGCTTGGTGGAGTTGATTTCCTCTGCCGCCTGTTCGCTGATGATCATCCTCTCGCCGTCCATCTTGTGCTTGGAGAGGTCCTCGACGTCCACGGTGCGGAAGTGCCCTATGCCCATGTGTACTGTGATGAAAGTCTTGTCTATATCCTTGAGAATCATCCTGTTGAGCAGTTCACGGCTGAAGTGGAGACCGGCTGCCGGAGCGGACACTGCACCTTCGTTCCTTGCGAATATGGTCTGGAACTCCTCCGCGTCCCTCTCGTCCGGGTTTTCCTTCACCCACTCGGGAACCGGGGTCTTGCCGAGGGCAAAGAGGGCTGCCTTGAACTCGTCATACGGTCCGTCATAGAGGAAACGCAGGGTCCTGCCCCTGGAGGTGGTGTTGTCTATGACCTCCGCAACCATGCTCTCATCTTCTCCGAAGTAGAGCTTGTTGCCAATCCTGATCTTCCTTGCGGGATCGACGATGACATCCCAGAGCTTCTGCTCCCTGTTGAGTTCGCGGAGCAGGAACACCATTATGTCGGCACCTGTCTTCTCCTTCTTTCCCAAGAGCTTGGCTGGAAACACTTTGGTATCGTTGAGCACGATGCGGTCGCCCTTGCCGAAGTAGTCTATGAGGTCCTTGAACTTGCGGTGCTCGATTTCGCCGCTGTCCTTGTGGAGGACCATCAGTTTGCACTCGTCCCTCCACTGAATCCTGCCGTCGACTTCCGGCATAAGTTCAGTAGCAATTTTGTCTTTCGTCAGATCGAAGTTGAATTGTGACAGTTTCATATAACGTCCGTATATCTTAGTTAGCCTTATTTATACGGTCAATCTTGCGAAAAAGTTTCACAATTAACGGATTAAACCTTCGCTTCGCGAAAAACTTCCAGTATTGAAGGGTATGTATTCTTCAGGAAAGGAGGCAGGCTCGACCTTGCAACCCAGGCCGCCTTGCTGATGTCCTCTTCCCTCTGGGGCGTCAGGTCCACCGGATTCGTGTACAGCATATCGTACCACCAGGTGTGCTTCAGGTGCCAGATTCCGTTTCTCAGATAGCAATGATCCGTCACGCATATCAGGCCGCGCAGTTCCAGCTGGTCCACGCCGGTCTCCTCCTGCACCTCGCGCAAGGCCGTGACTTCTATGTCCTCGCCCTCTTCCCTGTGGCCTTTGGGCAGGTCCCACATACCGTTGCGGCTGATCAGAAGGTAATCGCCCCTCTTGTTCGACACCAGTCCGCCGGCAGCATCCACTTCTTTGAACTCGGCGCAAACCCTGCGGTACATCCAGGCAGTGTTCTCCGCCGGAATATAGATGCGGCTCAGGGACTCAGAGGCTTCGAACATATTCACCAAAGTGTGTATGCTTATCCTTTCCCCGATATGGAATTCAACGGCGTTGGGGTCGGAAAGCGCCTGCTCGTCAGGACTGCAGATTATGATGCAACGTTTTTCGAAATATATCTTGTACATCGGAAAATTACTATCTTTGCAAAGATAAGAAAAAATAATGCTTCCTACAGCACGATACGATTATGACAGCACATTATGAAAGCAAGCACGGAACCGTTTCAAAGCGCCGCGAGGAGCTTTATATGGCGTTCTGTGACATGAGAAATTTCAAGAATCTTGCCCAGGCCGGCGCTCAGGCAGGAGTCCAGGCCGAGATTCAGGCGGATTACGATACTCTTTCCATAGAGGTGCAGGGATTCAGGATAAGTGTACGGGTTGACGAGAGGCAGCCTTATGAGGTAATACGCATCATCAGTTCGGAATCCCCGGTGGAATTCGTGGCGGCTTTGCATTTTGACGCCTCTCCCATCCCCGGCAAGACGGATTTCAGCATAGTGCTTGATGCAAACCTGAATTTCATGATGAAATCGATGCTGGGCGGCAAAATCCAGAAAGGACTCGACAAGGCCGTGGATACCCTCGTGGACATCTCCGAAGGAAGGATGCCGCAGATGCCGCAAGCCCCGTTCAAATGATTCCGGTAGCTGTCAGGCTCAATCCGTTCAAACGTCCTGAAGGGGAAATTCCCATTCTGGACGGTGCGCGACGCGTGCCCTGGTCCCCACACGCATACATACTGAAGGACAGGCCTTCGTTCACCCTCGACCCCCTGTTCCACGCCGGCTGCTACTATGTGCAGGACAGTTCGGCGATGTACACGGGCCACGTTTTCCGCAAGTGCCTGGATAGCTTCGGCCCCGGGGTGCGCGTGCTCGACCTCTGCGCGGCTCCGGGCGGCAAGACAACCGATCTTGCCGCTTCCCTGCGCGAACGTTTCGGCAGCGAATGGACCCTGGTGTCCAATGAGGTGATGCGCGAGCGTTCGAGGATACTCGACGACAACGTGGCGAGGTGGGGCGACCCGAGGGTCATTGTCACCGGCGTGGATCCGGCCGCGTTCGCCCGTTTCCCCGGAGCCTTCGACATCATAGTTGCAGACGTGCCCTGCAGCGGCGAGGGTATGTTCCGCAAGGACGAGGGCGCTGTGGAACAATGGAGTCCGGAAGTCGTGCAATTATGCGCCGCAAGGCAGAAAAGGATACTGGGCGATGTATGGCCCGCCTTGAGGAACGGGGGAGTGTTGATATACAGCACCTGCACCTACGAGGACGCGGAGAACGACGACAATATCTCCTGGGCGGCGGACAGCCTGGGTGGGGACATTATCCCCGCTGAAAACGAGTTCCCGGAGTACGGTGTACGCCTGACCCGTCACGGAAACCTGCTGAAGGCAGGCGAAGTCCCGGGAGAAGGTCAGTGGGTCGGGGCCCTGTGCAAACGGGGAGGCGATGCGCGTATGGCGCGGGAGCCCGATTTCTCCAGCCTGCGGCCAATAAGGACGGTTTTCAGTCCCGGAGAGAAGCGCGGCACCGTTAAAGGCAAGGATTTTGTACCGGATGCGGATTGGGCCCTGAGCCTGGATTTTGACTCTGGCCTGTACCCGTCGGCGGAATTGGATCTGCAGACTGCGCTGAACTACCTCCACCGGGACGCCATAGTGCTTCCGGATGCGGAGCTTGGGTATAATGTTGTGACGTACAAGGGTATAGCCCTTGGCTTTGTGAAGAATCTGGGTAGGCGGTGCAACAACCTCCTCCCCCAGGGAAGAAGAATACTGATGGACGTGAATCTTAAGAAAAGAGAAATATGAAGATGATGATAACGGTGCTCTCAGCGCTGCTGGCGGGGGCATTCAGCCTTTGCGCGCAGCCTCAGCAGAGCAGGGAATGGCACAGGGAGCGTTACGACCGACAGGTCAAGAACGTCGGAATTGCCGGAGTGGGCGTGGGTACCATATTGGAAAAATGGGAGAACGACTACCCTGAGGATTTGGATATGCTCAATGCGAAGTTCGAGTATTACTTGGCCAAGTCCATGAGTGATGCCGTGGTACAGAAAGACAGTCCGCGCTACCTCGGGATGAAACCTGTGCTTACGCTCAAGGACAGCACGGGCGCCGACGTGTATTATTATCAGGACACGGTGTTCGATGATGAGACCTTCTCAATCGCTCTGAGCGCTGCGGAAAAGGCTTCTGTCCTCTCTCCGCTGGAACTCAGGCCGCGCCTGAACAAGATATCTGCCCTGATGGCATATGAAAAGGAAAGCCCGGAGCTGGCCTTCAACGAAATCAACTCATTGATAGATAAATATGTAGCTTCCCGCACCTCAGCCTGGACCCTGGACGGTGAAGCCTTGAGTAAGGACCCCAAGGCCATAGACCCTTCCTTCAGTCAGGCAGTGGGGGAGTATTGCTACAGCCTCTTTGCCAAGGGCAGTCCCCAGGCTTATGATTTCTTCTTCAGGCTTTCTACCCGAATGAATAAGCTCGAGCCGAAGAATACTGTCTTCATAGACAACATGGGTTCCTACTACCTTGTGGCGAAGAAGGACAACAAAAAGGCGGAGAAATACTACAAAAAAGCCCTCAAGATAGAGCCTGAGGACTATGCCGCGATCAGCAATCTGAAAATCATTCAGTCTTCGAAGTCAAAGAAGGGTCAATCCTCGAAATGAACAGACAAGGAATCAGCATCAGCAGAAGTATGACCGCGAACGCTACGGCATCGCAGGCTAATATCTTCAAGAGGTCAAACTCTACCGGCACGTAAGACACGTAGTAGTTTGCCGGGTCAAGCTTCAGGAAGTGCGTAGTGCTCTGGATGAGGCATAGCAGCAGGGCTGTTGCATTGCCTATGAGCATTCCTTTGCCGACTATCTTTGCGCTAATCCGGAGAAACACTCCGGCTACACCCCTGTCAGTCATACCCAGAGACTTGAGCGTGCCTATTGTGGAGATGTTTCTGAAAAGCAGTATCAGCAAGCCGGAAATCATATTGAAGCCGGCAACCAGTATCATCAGTATGAGTATGACAAGTACGTTGAAGTCAATTACCTCGAGCCAGCTGAAAATGTGCGAAAAGCTCTGGGCGGCAGACTTCGCTCCCATAATCTCATCCTCGTCCTTTGCCTGTGTTTCAGCAATGTAGGCTATTTCTGAAGCCTTTTCCATCCCTCCTCTCGGATTCTTGAATTTCTTTCCGAGCATTATCTCGAAGCCTGAAGCCTCGTTCTCTTCCCAGCCGTTGAGACGCCTGAGGTCGGAAATCGGGAGCCCGACAATGTATTCCTCCCCCGTATCTATTCTTTCCTCTCCTACGGATCCCACCGTAATCTTCCTGATTTTCACCTTCGAGGAAGTGAAGTAGGCAAGGAAGCTGTCGCCCTCGCCCAATCCCAGTTCTTCGGCAAGTCCTGCCGGAACGTCTGCCACAAGGCTCTCGCCTTCTCCCTTGCCCTTGAAAAGCACAGCCCTTATGAGCTCGCCCTTTTTAATTATCCCCGCCCTGTAAATCACGGGAGTGACTTCGGTCACTCCATTTACCGACTTGATATCTTCGAGATAGGACGGAGAGGAACTTACAGGATTCCTGTCCGAAAAGAAGTCCGTCACGTCAGGATAGAGCTGCACGTCTGCTGCAATCTGGCTGATTCCGTTGCTGATGGCTGACCTGAAGCCCGAGGAGACGGACATCGCTATTATGATGACAAAGAAAGAAATGGCTATCGCAGTGATAGCCATTCCTGCTTTGACTCCCAGCCGGGAAGCGATGAACTTTTCGGCCTTCATCTTGTTTTTACCAGATGCTTACCCTTTCGCTTTCAGGACGCCACATAGGATCTCCCTCCTTGATTCCGAAGGCGTCGAAGAAAGCCTGGAAATTCCTGAGTGTCACGTTGATACGGTTCTCTGCAAGAGAGTGTACGTCGAGTTTGGTAAGGCGTGCCTTCTCCTCATCGGTGATGTTCTGGGCCCAAAGGTGGGCGTAGCCTATGAAGAACCTCTGATCCACGTTGAAGCCGTCAATGTCTGCAGGCATCTTGTCACCCAGAGAGTTGTGAAGGGCAGTGTAGGCTATGCTGACTCCGCCGTGGTCCGCAATGTTCTCTCCGAGGGAGAGCTTGCCGTTTGCGTGAAGGCCCGGAAGAATCTCGACCTCGTCATACTGCTTTACCAGCACTGCGGTCTTCTCGTTGAATTTGGCTTCGTCTTCGGCTGTCCACCAATTGTTCATATTGCCGTCGGTGTCGAAGAGTCTGCCCTGGTCGTCGAAGCCGTGGGTCATCTCGTGTCCAATCACCACGCCTATGGCTCCGTAGTTCACTGCATCATCGGCATCGATGTTGAAGAAAGGCGGCTGGAGTATGGCTGCAGGGAAGCATATCTCGTTGGTGGTAGGGTTGTAGTATGCATTGACGGTCTGAGGAGTCATTCCCCACTCGCTCTTGTCCGTATCTTTGCCCATCTTGGAGAGGTTGTCGGCAACATACCAGGTGTTGGCTGCCACTATGTTCCTGTAGTAGCTCTGCTCTGGATCCACGTTGAGGCTGGAATAATCCTTCCACTTGTCAGGGTAGCCCACCTTGACGGTGAAGTTGGAAAGCTTGTTCTGAGCATAGGCCTTGGTCTCCTCGGACATCCATTCGAGATTTGCAATGTGCTCTCCGAGGGATTTCTGAAGTTCTCCGACGATTTCCAGCATCTTCTTCTTGTTCTCCTCAGGGAAATATTTCTTCACGTACATCTGGCCTACGGCCTCTCCGAGTATGCTGTTAGGCACGCTCATGGCTCTCTTCCAACGGGCCTTCTGCTCGGTGACTCCGCTCATGGCGGTGCTGAAGAAGTCGAACTGGGCGGCGTAGAAATCGTCTGACATATAAGGAGCTGCGCTCATAAGGGAATGGGCTGCCAGATAATCCTGAAGCTGGGAAAGATCGCTGCTCTCGAAGAGCTTTGCGAAGCCCTCGAAGAAGGACGGCTGCTCCACGATGACCTTGTCCTGGGCAGGGATGCCCATTGCCTGGAAGAAGTACCCGAAGTCGAAGCCACCGAAGGTCTTCGCGATTTCTGCTGTGGACATAGGGTTGTAGAGCTTGGTGTAGTCACGGTTCTGGACGCTGGTCCAGGAGAAGGATGCAAGGGCATCCTCCAGTTTGACTGTGTTCAGAGCCTTGGCGGCTGCATCCGACTCCCCGGCGAGGGTGAAGAGCTTCTCCAGCATCTGCTGGTATTTGCTGTGCAGTTCTGCGTTCTCGGCGTCCATGTAGTAGTCGCGGTCACCCATTCCCAGGCCGCTCTGACCGAGATAGAGAACCTGCTTGTTGCTGTCCATAAGGTCTGCGTCAACTCCCATTCCGAAGAAGCCGCCGCCCCCGGCGAGATTGAGCTTTGCCAGGACAGCCACCAGCTCCTTCTTGTCAGCGGCGGAGTAAATCATCCTGAGCTCGTCCTTTACAGGCTCTGCACCTTCGGCATTGAGCCTGGTTGAGTCGAGCCCGAGTTTGTAGAGGTCCACAATCTTCTGGTCCACGCTGCCTTTGGCAGGGTTCAGCTTGGACATTTCAGCGAAGAGTCCGTTGAGCCTCTCCACGTTGTCTTCCCTGAGCTGGTCGAAAGAGCCGAAACGGGCATATTCCGCCTTGAGGGGATTGTTCTTTATCCAGCCGCCGTTGGCGTACTGATTGAAGTCGGTGCCCGGGGCTACGCTGAGGTCGAGGTAGCTCATATCGATTGCCGGGACTTTCTCGCTCTTTGGCTGGCAGGAAGCTGCCGCGAACAGAACAGGAAGCATAAACAGTGCTGTCTTTTTCATTTTTTCAAATTGTATATGGTCTTATATTTCCAATCGGATACCAAGAATCTGCAAACTTATAAAAATTTTGCGAATTGAGGAAAAATTCCGAATTTCGTGTACATTATCCTAGCGTACAATATGAGCACAGCAAACAATAATCACATCATCACACGTTATCTTGTAGCTACCCTGGGCCTTTTCCTGGTAGGTTTCGGGGTGGCGCTCACCATAGTTGCAAATCTGGGCACCGCTCCTCTTTCCTGCGTTGCCTATGTGTTCAATCTCAGGTTTCCTTCCGTCTCTGTGGGTACTTTCATCCTTGCCGTAAATATGGTGTATATGCTGGTGCAGATACTGGTGCTCAGGAAACGCTTCAAGCTGAAATATCTTATGCAGATTCCCGCTTCCGTCCTTTTCAGCTATCTGGTGGACCTGTCACTGTGGCTGATGGCCTGGCTGCACCCGGAAGGCCTGCTCCCGAGAATGGTGCTGACTCTGCTTGCCGGCGGCATTACGGCAGTCGGGGTGAGTCTCGAAGTGCTTTCCGATGCCTGGATGCTTTCTGCCGAGATGACCGTATCCTCCATTGCTGAGGTCAGCGGCAGGAAGTTCGACAACGTGAAGATTGCAATGGATACGCTGATGGTGGTGATCGCAGGAGCTCTTGCCTGGATATTCTTCGGCACACCATTCGGCGCAGGGGAGTTCCACAATGCCGCAGACGTGATGCTGTCCAGGGCTCCCGGTGTGGTAATAGGGCTCGGCACTCTGATCATGGCTTTCCTGCCGGGCTTCCTTATGCGCTTCGTGCAGCCCGTTATGGGCAGATTCTACGGAACTGGTCGTAAATAGAGATTACCCTGTCCACGTAGGATATCGTTTCCTTGCCTTTGAACACACCCAGCCTTACCGCTCCCGTGTCCACCACGGCCTCGTCGTTCATCTCCGGTATCACCTCGATCACCTTGTCCCAGTGGCTGGTGTCCACCCCGCGCAGCTCCGCGAGGCGTATGATGTCATCTACCCTGCCGATTCCTGCGTTGTATGCTGCCAGAGCATACTTGAAGCCTTCCTTGCTGTCGGCAGCAACCTTGGAATAGCGCTTGAGAAGCTTGCTGAGCAACTGTGCCCCTCCCCTGATATTGTCCTCCGGGTCGAGCGGGTTCTGCACGCCGTAGTGGTTTGCGGTGCGCGGCATCATCTGCATCAGGCCGCTCGCCCCGCGCACGGACTTCGCCTCGATGTGGAAGCGTGATTCCTGATAAATGATTGCTGCCAGCATCCTCCAGTCCCATCCCAGGGAGTCCGCCTGCATCTTGATGATCTCGTCGTAAGGACTCAGCCTGTCGCGCTGGCGACTCTTGAATGCATTGTATCTTTTAAGGAACGAGTCCCTGGTAGGCTCATACTCCTCGCAACTTTCCCACCAGTCGAGCCATTCGTGGAGGTTGTCCAGGTCGTGCGCGTCCTCTTCCCGCATCACCCACACGCTCAGGCTGTCCACCGGGCGGGATACAAGGAGGCTGTCGAACTGGAGACTGTCCTGGTAAGGGAGCACGAGCAGGTCTATGCTGCCCCTTCTGAGTGAATCCAGATAAGAAGCGTCTTCTTCACGAATCCGTATATCTATGGTACGCTCGTCGCTATCGGCGTACATTTCCAGGAGATGGTAGTTGTAACCAACTATCAATGAACGACTTGTGTCGTTTGCGCCGTCCAGCTCCAGAATGCTCCTTATATGAGGTCTGAGGCTCTTTTCGGGCTCGGGCTCGCCAATGAAGCGAGATGCTATGAATACGGCCACGCAAATCACTGCGGTGATGCCGCTTACAATCTTAAAACTCTTATCTACGTACATAATTCTGCTGTCCCGCCGTTTTCGGGGCGGGCATTTCTATTTGGCGGGATGACCGGTCGGCTCCATATAGAAAGGCCAGTAAATGCCAATCTTCAAGCCTGAAAAACCGCGCTGCGTGACGATGTAGCGGTCCGCGCTGAAATAGTCGGACTTGTTCATCGGCCATCCCTGCCCGGCATTTTGGAATTTCACGAATATGCAGGCTCTTTTCCACTGCATATTGAGAAATACATCAAAATACGGGCCGTTAGTATATAGTCTTTCGGTCTGGTTCTGGAAGACTCCCAGTGCCGGATTCCACGCAGGCGAATACCAGGCACTGTTATAGAAGGCATTTGCGCCTAACTGCATCACGAGTATGTCCCTGAGACCGTCATCGCTCTTCTGGGCAACGAACTGGAGGAAGTATCTCAGGTTGAGGGAGAGATTAGGCAGAGGCAGAACCTCCTGGTTGGAGGAGTATTGCAGGAGCAGTTTGTTGTCGAGGTGCAGAGGCCCCAGGACAAATTCTTTGCGGATTGAAGCCGAGAGCACGCTCATTGGGCTGTCGTTCTGTCTGATTATTCCCTGAGTATCGTAATACAGGTTTCCGGCGAGAAGGGCGTAGCCCACGCTGGCATCCAGTTTCCATCTCGGAACGGACAGCGTGCCCTGAAGGGTGCTCGTCGATATCTTGCTGAATTCATTGTCCCACTTGAAGTGGTTGGAGTTATAGTGCTGGGTGTACCAGTTGGGGTTCTCAAGTCTGGTCTCGAAGTTCACTCCGAGTGAGAGAGGACTCTTGCGGGCCTTTCGGAACGGATAGAGCTTGATTTCTCCGTTGGCGCTGAGATTGAAGTCTCCCGCGTCATATCCGATAAGATTGTATTTGCCTCTGGCGTCCCAGAAGAAGTTCTCCCGGATCTGCCCTTCCGCGCCGGCGTAAATGTAGAAGGTGTTTTCCTTGTGGAGGGTAGGTCGCACGGAGGTGCTGTCGAAATAACTCCTGTAAAGATCGCCCACGCCCAGGTCAAGCTTGGATACCACGGCTTCGCTGGACCAAGGTTGGAGCCTGATGTACAACTTGTTGTCAATCTTGCGTACCCTGCTGGAGTCGGCTGTCCTGCTCGGGTCGTAGAAGAAGGCGTTGTTGTAGAAATTTCTCCCCGCCTCGTCGCTGATGACATCGTTGTAGTTGCGGGTGTAGGTGGTGATTTCGCTGCTGTGGCCTATGAACGCAGTGGTTATGTCCCTGTTGAGACTGTCGGGATTGAAGCTGTAGCTGCTGTCACGGGACGCCTTCATCTTTTCGATGAATGTGAAAGGCACCCGCAGCTGCTGCTCCAGGAAAAAGCTGTTCTTCTTCACCTTGGAGTCCGCGTTCTTCAGGGTGATAGGTATGTCCCTGGCATCCACGGTCGTATCCCTGATCCAGCTGATGTCCTGCATTCCTCCATTTTCCTGACGGGAGACCATATTGTGGATGTAGCCAAAATGCATAGTGTATTTCTTTCCAAGGTAGTTGGCCTGGACGCTGCTCGTCTTGTTGATGGTCTGCTCGCGGTCAAGCATTCCGCCACCTCCGAAACGGTCGAAGAGCAGGCTGAAGTTGAACTCCGGGCTGATGTTCTGGGTGGTGAAGAGGTGCAGATTGTCCGATTCCTTTGCCTTGGCGCCGAGCAGGGTTCCATAATAGCACAGCTCGGTGTATGGGGTCTTGCTGTTGTAGAACGGAGCCGTCCTCGGAGAGAGGCTCCAGGATTCCAGGGCATTGTAGAATTCTACGCCCTCATCGCTCTTGCGCTTGAACCAGTCGTAGTACTGAACCGGAGAACCCGCCACTCCGAGCCAGGTGGCATTCACATCGTTGCGCTGGAATGGATGGTCATAGAAATGGTAGTTGAAACTGGTGTCCGGCACGGAAGGCTTTATGGAGCCGAAGTCCTGGTCCATAGTCCAGGAGATAAGTCTCTTGTACTGCATCGTGTCGGCGATGGCATAGGTCTCCAGAATGCGCGGAGTCGCCTCCAGTATGCTGTCCTTGATTTCCTGCTTGCGCTCCTTGACCTGGCGCAGGGAGTCTGCCCTTGCCCGGAGCAGCTTTGCCTTCTGCTCGTTGTCGTACTTCTTCCTCTCCTCCTTGGAAAGCCCGTTGTACCACGCCTCGAAGGCAGCCTTTGCCTTTGCGGTGGAGTCGGCGATGTATATGGAGTCCAGCTTGTCCCAGAGCGTGGAGTCGAGCAGCTGCTTGAGCGAGTCCCTCGGACTGAGCTTCTTTACGCCAACGCTGTCTTCCTCCTGACGGGCTACGACCATACTCTCCAACTTTGCAGCCAGGGAGTCTATCGCAATGGTCTCTCCGCTTTTTCTCCCTGTAGGCCCGTAGCGGTACGCTTCGGTCGGGTAGATGACGGTGTCCCTCACTGCTTCCCTTGCGGCTGAAGCGACCCTGCCCGGAAGCAGGCCGGAACCGCTGCGGCCAAGCCCGAAAGCCCCTGCCGTGCTTGCCAGAAGCACAGCTGAGGGGAAGAGCACGCGATGGAGCGCGGCTTTTATGCGGGAAAGCTTACCCATAGAACCTGCAAAGTTAGTAAGTTTTTGTCAATCACGCAAAACAGGCCCCCGGAACGCTTCCGGAGGGCATTATCCCAAGCTCGATACCTCGGCTTCGGCGAGTTTTTCGGGGGAGCCTATGTCTATGAGACGGAAGCCGTCGGGAGCAGTCACGGCGCGAATCTTTTCCGTTGCAGCGAGGGAAAGATAGAAATCAATAATGGAGAATTTCTCCGGCCAGGCGTCCATCAGGGCGAAGACTCGCGGCGAGAGTATGTGTATGCCGCAGAACGAGAGCCTGGTGCAGGCGGCGGGATCGAAGTCCGGGTAGGGGCTTTTCACCTCCCCGGTGCGTATGTTCGTCCATCCGGCGAGCTTCATCTCCCGGTCGAACAGCAGGTAGCGGTCCGCATCAGTCGCGTCACACACGAGCAGGCTCGCGAGGCAATCGTCCCCGGCGGCATCCTGCCGTATGAACCAGGATATGTCCAGATTGCTCAGTATGTCCACGTTGTGCACAAGGAAACGCCCGGGTTCAGGGCTGCTCAGGAACCGTGCCGCGCGTTTGATGCCGCCACCCGTCTCCAGGGGACCGTCATCTTCGCGCGATACGTCAATATGCGAGCCGAAGTTCCCGTTGTGGCTCAAGTACTCCCCGACCTGGTCGGCGAAGTGGTGCGTGTTCACCACGAAATCGTTCACCCCGGCCGACTGGATCTTGCGTATTACCCGCCCGAGCATGGCTTCTCCCCGCACCGGCACCAGAGCCTTGGGCATCTTGTCGGTAAGCGGACGCAGGCGGGTGCCGAGACCGGCCGCAAATATCATCGCCTTCATTGCAACTCGAGTTTCAGTCCCGGGATGATGGTGCTGCCGTCCCATTCGTGCGCAAGGCGCATCAGCACTTCGCTGAGGTAAGGATAGCGTCCGAAAGGCACGCTCACCAGCTCGGCAATGCAGCCGAGTGCCGGTGCGATGCAGTCGATAAACAGCTGCTTGCGCTCCACCAGCCCGCGGAAACCGTAGGCGCCGAATTCCTGGAGCAGGCGTATGAGGGTGATGAGCCTGTACTTGCGTCGGAAATCGTCCGCGTCCACGGGTACGAATGACTCAAGGGCACGAAGGTAGCTGTTTTCCAACTCGGCGCGCAGGGCGGGACTGAAATGGGTGCCGGCGTTCCACAGGAAGGAGGCGAGGTCGTACTGCACGGGACCGCGGCGTCCGCCCTGGAAGTCAATGAAGCACGGCTCTCCATCCTTGATTATGATGTTGCGGGCCTGGAAATCTCTGTACATAAAGGTGTCGCCTTCAAAGTCAAGGGCGTCCAGCCTCAATCTGTCGATGTCGTCCTGGAGCCTTATCTCGTTGAACTCCAGCCCGGTGAGCTTTAGAAAGTCATACTTGAAATAATTCAGGTCGAAGTTTACCATACGCTCGTTGAACTCGCGGTCAGGGAAGCATATATCCCAGTCGAGCCCATCCCCGACTTTGAACTGCACCGCCGGGAGCAGGGACATGGTGTCGTGAAGCCAGTTCAGTTGCTCCTCGCTGAAATTGCCTTCGGGAATCCTGGGTTTGAGGAGTTCGAAGAGCTGTCCGTCACCAAGATCTTCCTGAAGGTAAGTCATCGAGTCGTCGGATACGGCGAATACTTCCGGAGCGTGAAGCCCGGCTCTGCGGAACTGCCTGTCAATGGTGAGAAAAGCCCTGTTCTCTGCCTGGTTGGTACCTTCGCAGGCGATGAAGGTTCCGCCTTCGCCGCTGACACGGAAATACTTTCTGGCGCTGCCGGAGAGGGGAAGGAGTTCCTTTTTCTCCGCTTCGCAGCCTGTGAGGCTGCGGTATAATTGTTCAATCTGAGACATAGTGATATTATATTGTCATTTCCGCAAATGTATGCGCAAAGGATTCTTTCGCAACATGCGAAACTTAAAACACTAATATAGAAAATTAATGGAAAAACACAAAAGTGTTGGAAAAGAAATCTGGGTATTTATGGAAAAAATTGATTATCTTTGCATTACTAAAATCTAACTATATTTGTAAATGGGACTAAACAAGAGAAGAACTGAAATTCTGTTGTTGATACAAGAAGACGGACACGCTAAAGTGCAGCAGTTGTCCAAGATATTCAATGTGTCGGAGGTTACCATCAGGCAGGACCTCGAAGAATTGGAGAAACTTGGATATGTTCAGAGAGAGCACGGCGGAGCCTTCCTGAAGGATGTCGGCTCTTTTGCCAAAAGCGGTATGCTTTTCAATCAGGCCCACATTGAAGAAAAGAAGCTTTTGGCCAAGGTTGCGGCGCAGTTCGTAAACGACGGGGAAAGCATAATTCTCGATTCCGGTTCCACCACCACCGAGCTCGCAAGGTGCCTGCTCTCGCGCAACAATCTCGTAGTCCTGACAAATGCCCTCAATATTGCATACATACTTGGAGAGAACCCTGGAATCAGCCTTTTCCTCTCGGGAGGCGAGTTCAAGGCGCCTACACTCTCGATGACCGGAGAACTTGCTGCAGGCATGTTCAAGGGTTTCCATGCCGAGAAGCTTTTCCTCGCCACCGCCGGCATCACCCTGGACAACCTGATGCTCACTTACCCGAGCTTCAGCGACCTAGCCGTGAAGAAGGCCATGATCAAGTCTTCGGCAAAGGTGTATCTTCTGGCTGACTCATCCAAGATAGGCAATCCTTCCCTTGCGAACCTCGGCAGCATCTCTATGATAAATACTCTGATCACTGACTCGAATATAGCCCCTGAGGTTGTCGCCAAAATCGAGGCTCTCGGAGTCGAGGTAATAATTGCTGAATAGTCTTGATATACATAAAGACAGCCGGACGGAAGAACCGCCCGGCTGTTTCTATATGCAGCCCGCTGTCAGTCAATAAGACTTATGGTGAACTCCCTGGAATATTCGGAAGGGTAGGTCCTGTAGGCAGTGAATATGCCTCGGGCGGTACATCCCACTCCGCTGGTGCTGTAATCGAGATTGAAGGTGACGGAATCAGACTTCTTCAACTGATACTGGTAAACCGCTTTGGTAAGATTCTCAGTATCATAGTTATAGGCATTGAAGTTGAAAAGGTCTCCGGAAGAGATGCGTATGCCCTTGCCGTCTTCTCCGCTGAGTTCCACCCACCTGTTCTCAGTCCTCAGTCCGAAGTCCTGAGGAATGAGGTATGGTTCAAACATCGAATCGATATCCGAACTCCAGATACCTATCCTGTACCCGCTCTTCCGGTCCGGATAATTGGCCTGAGGGCCCCTTCCGTACCATTCCACGTTCTGCAGCTCCGGGTTGAATCCCATGCTTACGCCTATCCTCGGAAGCCATTCCGGCATTGAGCCCTGAGGCTTGATGTCGTGGCGCACGCGCAAGTCTCCGTCAGGGTAGATGCAGAACTCATACACGCTCTCGAAGCCGTTGAAGCTGACGCCGCTGATATACTGGTCAAGCTGGCGCATTTCGCCTGATGCTCCTCCGAGGAGGACGAGTTCCCTCACCTTCACCACTACCGCTTCGTCTGACTTTATTGTCCTGACGGAGGAAGTAAGGTGGGAGAGGCGGTCCAGTCCCGCCGCATAGTATATGCCTGCAAGCACATTGGTGTGGCCTATGCTGCCATAGCCGCCCTGTTTAGGCTGGCTAACGCTTCTGGAGTTCCAACCGTCAAGCTCGTTGGCCAGAGGGGCCCTCCATACATTCAGGCTCATAGGCCTGAGGAGCATCTCCTTGCCGCCGGACACTATAGAGCAGAGCTCTCCACTCCTGCTGTCGAACCCGTAGGAGAATCCTTCCCCTTTCACAACTATCATATCCCCGGTTTCGGTGAGCTCCAGAGCCTTGCCTTCGTGCTGCGCTGCCGGGGCAGGAAGATTCCATCCCCTGAGTTCGAACTGGTCCCAGGACACTTCGTGGCCTTTCTTTGCCCAGAGTTCATCTTCGCGCAGAACGGAGTTGATTTCCAGCCTGTATTCTTTTCCGGGGGCTATCTCAGGCTTGGTGAGAGCAATGTTGATGCTCTTCCTCGAGAGAGGGGCAAGCTCGATATCAAGTTCTCCGCCGTCTATGGCTTCGTTGTCAGCATACAGGGTCCAGGTGGTGAGATAGTGGTCGGCGTTGGTGAAATGGTTTCTGTTCCAAACCTCCACGAGCCCGCTGTCTTCATCCAGAAGTCTGAATGACAGAGGCTGCACGCTTTTCTTCATCTGCCACATCTCTGGTTGAGGCGTTCTGTCCGGCCAGATGCTGCCGTAGGTGCGTCCACCCACTCCGTGTGACCAGAATGTGCCGCCGTCCCTCTCTTCCTCGAAGTCCAGCCAAAGCACCGCGTCTTCTGCCCTCAAAAGGGAGCTATCGGAAATGGCGCGGTCAAAGATGCCGACGTTGTCTATGATGGCGTCACAGATATACTCGTTCGTCTCCTGTCCGAAACGTTGCTCGTCTCTGCCCACGCATACGGACAAAGGAAGATTTCTGATATTCCCGGAGGCCTTGCAGCTCCCGAGAAGCTTGCCGTCGACTATGAGCTTCATCGTGGCTCCGTCATACACGGCCGTTACCTTGTGCCAACGGTTCTCCCAATCCTCCGGCAAATCCACACTCAGGCATACCCTGCGTCCGGTGTCGATGTAGAAGTCCAGCTTGTCCTTGCCGTTCTGCTTGAGTCCGTACTGGTTGCTGCCCTTGGTAATCATATAGCCGCCGCTGGAATTGTATTTGCGCGGGTAGATGTCAAGGCTGAGGGTGAGCTCGTCGGATGTAATCTCGAGCCCGCTTGAAGGATATACCTGAACCCACTGGTCCAACTTGTTGAGGTCCAGTGCCTTGCCGCTGATTCCAGGGACGAGCTTGGCGTTGCCCATAATTACTGCCTGGGTGCCCTGCGGGGACTTGTCGCACAGCTCGCGCAGCTCGCGGGTGAGTCCTATGCTCACGAAGTCCCATACGGCGCCGCCCATCAGACTCGGGTGCTCGTAGATCTCGTTCCAATAGTCATCCATTCCACCGCCGCCGTTGCCTGCCACAGACAGGTACTCATCCATAAAGGACGGGCGCTTGTCGCTGTCGTCGAAGCCATAGCGCACCTCGTGCTCCACAGGGGAAGGGTAGCGTGGACCTATGATGTCTTCAGCAGGGTGCACGGCAGAGTTGCCGCCGTACATCCAGAATCTGGTAGGGTCATATTTCTTTCCCTCCTTCACCACCTCGTTGATGTTGAAGCTCTCACCGCTTTCGTTGCCGGCACTCCAGAAGAGTACGCAGGCGTGGTTGCGGTCGCGCAGCACCATACGGCGAACGCGTTCCCTGTACATTTCGGTGAACTCACTCATCGAACATACGTATTCGGTGGCGTGTGCCTCGTCTCCCGTCTCGTCGATAATGTAGAGTCCATATTCGTCCGCGAGTTCGAGGTACTTGTTGACAGGAGGGTAGTGGGAAGTGCGTACAGCGTTGAAATTGAACTGCTTGAGTATCTCCATATCCTTGCGTATCACCTCTTCGGTCATCACGTGGCCAAGTTCCGGATGCTGCATGTGCGAGCATTGGGCGTTGACCTTGAGGGGCACGCCGTTGAGGTAGAATACTCCGTCCCGGATCTCAGTCTTCTTGAAGCCTATCTTCTTGGTGACGCTGTCGATTATCCTGCCTCCCTCGTCTTTGAGGCTGAGGGTGAGTTCATATAGGGCAGGGGACTCGGCTGACCATTTCTCCGGAGCGATGACCTTGTCCTTGAGGCTCAGGGTCTTCTTCTCTCCCGCTCCGAGGCTGAATTCCCCGCTGTCCATGCTGCTGACGGTCTTGCCTTCCCTGCTGACACTGGCGTTCAGCTGAAGTTTGCCCTGAGGTGCCGCGTAGGATTTGACATCCACCTTTACCAGCAGGTCGGAGTCCCTGTAGTCGGAGTCGAAGTCGGTTATGACCTGCCAGTCGAAGATTCTGGTCTGTCCGGTGGCATACAGGCAAACGTCGTCAAAGATGCCTGCAAGCCTCCAATAGTCCTGACCTTCAAGGTAGTAGCCATCGGAATACTTGGTCACGAGCACGGCTATGGTGTTGCGTCCCGGCTTTACGTAGCCGGTGATGTCGAACTCGGCCGGCTCCTGAGCACCCTCGTTGTATCCGACCTCCTGACCGTTCACCCAGAGGAAGAAGGCTGAAGCAACCTTTTCAAAACGTATGAAAATCTTGTCGCCCTTCCACGAAGAAGGGATGTTGACCGCTTTTCTGTATGCTCCGCTGGGGTTGAATTCCATAGGAACCTCAGGAACTTCCACGGCAAACGGGTCGGAAGACATTGACGACAGCCTGTACTGAGCCATCCTCTTGGACGCATCGCTGGCCGGGATTTCTCCGTTTACGATGCGCCTGAGCGAATCGGCCATTGCCCGCGGCAGTCTGGTAGGGAAAGGTGAGGTGACATTTCGGAATACCGGTTCACCGTAGCCCAGCATCTCCCAGTTTGACGGGACCTTTATCTTATCCCATTTCGCATCGTTGAATGACGTGCGGAAGAAGTTCTCGGGGATGTCATAAGGGGACTCCCCGTAGAGGAAACGCCATTCTCCGTTGAGGGAGATGTTCTTTTCCGGAATATGGTAGGCCCGTCCCTCTTCCTGATTCTCTTCGAAAACCGTCAGATTCATCAGGTAGTCAGGCAGCCTTTCCATATAAGGAAGGCTCTGCGCCCGTGCCGTAAAAGGCAGAACGCAGAGCACTATGAGTGAGAAATACTTTAATCTCATTAATCGAAAATCGTATTGACCTTCCAGGACTGGGCTTTTTTGAGCTTGTATTCGCCGCTGCACTGAGGAGCATCGACATTCTTGGAGAAGAATACCTTGTAGCTGCCTGCTGCGGTCTCCCAGCTGGAATTGGCCTCGTTGAATGAAGCGAGGCTGTAATTGTCGACTGAGAGGGTGAGAGTTTGGGATTCGCCCGGCTGGAGTTCCCTGGTCTTTGCGAAGGCCTTGAGCTCGAGCTTAGGCTTGTCCATACCTCCCTGAGGAGCGCTCACGTAGAGCTCAACCACTTCCTTGCCGGCTACGGAACCGGTGTTGGTCACGGTTACAGTGGCGGTGAAGCCGTCTTTGCCGGCCTTCACTGCAGGCTTGGAGTATGAGAACTCAGTGTAGGAAAGACCGTAACCGAAAGGATAGGAAACCTTGGTGCCGGTGGTGGTGAAGTGCCTGTAACCTACGTAGATACCTTCGTCGTAGTTGGTGTAGTCAACGTCCTTGGCAGGCGCTGCCGGACCACGGAAAAACATATTGCTCTGTGGCCTGGTGTAGTCATAAGGGAAGTTGGATGATGAAGGATGGTCGGTGAAGTTGACAGGGAAGGTCATAGGGAGCTTTCCTGAAGGGTTCGCCTTGCCGGTGAGCACGTCTGCAACTGCGTTTGCGCCTTCCTGGCCAGGTGACCAAGGGAGAAGGATGGCGTCAACCATCTCCTTCCAGGAGTTGGTCTCGATCACGCCGCCGATATTCAGCACCACTACCACCTTCTTTCCTTCAAGGTGGAAGGCTGCGCTGACGTTCTGGATGAGTTCGCGTTCCACTGCGGTGAGCTCGAAGTCATCCATCATCTTGCGGTCTGCGCCTTCTCCGGCGTTCCTGCCTATGGTTATGACTGCTACGTCATTGTTCTTTGCCTGGCGCTTGATGGCTGCGCTTCCGACAGGGATTTCAGCGAGTTTGGCGGAGCCGAGAAGAGGCCTGTTTGAGTTGCTGCTGTTGAGCTTGTTGTTTGCATTGTAGTACTTGATATAAGACTCGTAATAGTCCACGAGGTCTTTGTCGAGCTTGAAGCCTGCGTTCTCGAGGCCTTCCTTCATATTCACGACGTATGCCTTGTTCACGTTTCCGGAACCGGTTCCGCCCGCAACGAAGTCAATTGATGAGATGCCGTACATTGCAACCTTCTCGCTGCCGCTGAGCGGAAGGGCGCCCTCATTCCTGAGGAGTACCATGGATTCGGCTGCGGCGCTGCGTGCTACTGCTGCGTGTGCCTTGAGATCCGGTGCGTCAGAGTACTTATAGCCCTGGAAGCGTGGGGTCTTTATGATGTAGTTGAGTATGTTGCGAACGTTCCTGTCGAGGTCTGCCTCGGAGAGGCTGCCGTCCTTCACTGCTGCGATGATGCGCTCGATTTCGCTCTGCGCACCCGGCTCCATGAGGTCGTTCTGGGCAATGACTGCCTTAACTGTGCCTTCCTTGTTGCCCCAGTCGGTCATCACGATGCCGGTGTATCCCCAGTCCTCGCGGAGGACCTTGGTGAGAAGGTCGTGGCTCTGCTGGGTAAATTCACCGTTCAGCTGGTTGTATGAGGACATCACGGTCCAAGGGTCAGACTCCTTCACTGCGATCTCGAAGTTCTTGAGGTAGATTTCACGCAGGGCGCGTACACTGACCTTGGCGTCGTTCATATTGCGGTTGGTCTCCTGGTTGTTGGCGGCATAGTGCTTGATGGAGGTGCCGACGCCGTTCTTCTGAATTCCGCGAACGTATGCGGCAGCCATCTTACCGCTGAGCAGAGGGTCTTCGGAGAAGTACTCGAAGTTGCGTCCGCAGAGCGGGTTGCGGTGTATGTTCATGCCCGGGGCGAGGAGCACGTCCACGCCGTACTCGAGCACCTCATTGCCCATAGCATCAGTAACTGACTCCACGAGATCGAGGTCCCAGGAGCTGGCAAGCAGGGTTCCTACAGGGAAACCGGTGCAGTAGAATGTCTTGCTGCTGCCTTCCCTGGTCGGGGAAATGCGGAGACCTGCAGGGCCGTCTGCGAGGACGGTGGCAGGGATGCCGAGGCGAGGGAGTGCCCTGGTGGTGCCGGCTGCTCCAGGTACGAGGTTGGCTGAACCGGTAGGGATTCCGTCGATGTTGACCATACGGCTGCCGCCCACGCAAAGGGCTGCCTTTTCCTGAAGGGTCATCGCCTTGAGCACCTCCTCAACATTGTCCTTGTTGAGCTGAGGCTGGGCGAAGAGGGTTGCGGCACATGCAAGAGCCGCGAGGATTGTGATTGTCTTGCGCATAATGATTAACGGTTATTTGTTTTTATTTGATTGAATGTAGTTGTATTTTCGTCTCCATATCCCTGAACATCAGGGCGTTGTCGAGATGGGTATAGACCCGGATTTCCCTTCCGGAGCGGCTGAAATCGTAGCTTCCGCTTTCGGTGATGTAAGGAGCCTTGGTTGTCTCGAAATCGCAGGATGCGGTGTCCGGCTCAAAGAAGGTCTGAAGGCTTGACACAAGCACAAGCGGACTGTCTCCAAGCACGTACATTTCTTTGGTTGAGAAACGCTGCATACGTTCCAAAGAAGATGCAAGAATCTCGCCAATCTTGCCGTAAGGAGCAAGTTTAAGTTTAATTTCGTCAAAACCGTAGAGACATTGGCGGTATGCGTCCCTCGGAATCTGCCAGAGGCGGACGTCGCTGTCGTTGAAAATCATTCTCGCCGCAGGGATGCTGAGGTTGAGATTGTACTCCACTTCCGAGATTCCTCCCCAAGGCTGGGGATGGCCGAAAGGATATTCCTGTCCTCCTATCCAAACGACGATAATGTTCTTTGCTATTTCCGGTCTGGACAGCAATGCGCTTGCGATGTCGGTCAGCGGACCTCCGACGAGCACATACAAAGGCTTGTCCGGGGTGCACGACAGAGCTTCCTCCACTATGAGCTGAGAGCCTTCCGAAACTACCGGCTTGTCGGGAGCTTCCATTGCCTTTGGCGCTCCAGGTACTATCTTGAACTGTCCGGTCATACCGAGGGCTTCGACTATCTCGTTTGCCTTTTCAACAGATGCCTGTGCAGTGTTCGCTGCATTGCTGAAGCCTCCTCTCGGCCCCAGGTGCGCACCTACTATACCTCTGATGTTCACGCTCTTGCATAATAGCTGATGAGCCAGGGCAAAGAGCCCGTCGGCATCTCCGCAAAGGTCATTGTCAATGATGACTTTGGTTCTGCGGTCTTCTCTCTGTTCCGGGCGCTGCGGCTGGGCGAAAGCGGCTCCGGCAAGAAGACCGAAAAGGATGAAGCTTGACAGAAATCTTTTCATTTCAATTGTTTTTTAAAAGGGGTGGCCACCACATTGGACAGCCACCCGCACAACAAGAATACCTAAAAACAAACCACTTACTGTATCACTTCAATTACGAATTGTGCATATCTGGTCATAGGCCTTTCAGCCCTGTCGCGGACTTCGAGATTCACTACGAATACATCTCCTTCTTTGGCATCGGAAGGCACGGTGAATTCGCTTGTCCAGCCCTCTGTTTTGCTGACACTCAGCGTGCTTGCGTCTCCAGCATAACTGCAGGAGGAAGCCGGAATCCACCAGCTCGCATCCAGCTTGTCCCCGTCCGGGTCTTTGGCGCTTCCGCTGAGCTTGACTCTCTCTCCTGCCGCAGCTTTGAGATCAAGCCCGCTTGCGCTGACAACAGGTGCGTGGTTGCATTTTTCAGGGTCGAATATTGTCCAATCCGCCCTTGCTGCAAGTTCTTCCCACATTACTATCGTATATCTGTTCTCCCTGCCCTTCAATTCTCCTCTTATGCCTATGTTGATGAATGGGGCGCAGCCGAACTGGCAGAAAGCCCAGTCATATTTCTGGTAGTCGGCACGAGGGTAGGTCTTGAGACTTTCAGGTCCCCAGCCGAGCTGTGCGGACAGTCCCCAGTCCATGAAGTCAATTACGCCGTAGTTGTAGATGTACGGTTCTCCGAAGATCGGACGGCCTTCAGCCATAAGCCATATTTCGCTGGTGAGCTTGCCGTGGCCGAGTTTGAAGGCGTCAAGGTTCCAGCCGGCGTGGAGGTAAGGCTGAAGTTCCTCATCTGCTGGGCGCGGTCCGTTGAGACTTGCTGAGAAGAAGGAACCGTAAGAGAACCATCCCATCGAGTATCCCCCGTTCTGGAGGCCTGGGAACATCTCATCGATTTTACTGTCGATACGGCAATTGTCTTCGCCGCTGCCGCCTATCCTCACCTTGCTGGTCACCTTCTTGAGAACCGCATCCCATTCCGGGGTGTTGTGGTACCTCTCGTAAATGGTGTAGAGGGCTCTGACGGTGGTATTGATTCCTCCCCAGTGCTGTATGTGCAGAGGACGCATATCGTCGTCGAGTATGCAGTCCACGATGAAATTGGAGCCTTCTGTCTCAAAACGGTAGTCTCCCTCGAACTCGATATTGCCCACCTTGGTGACGCTTCTCAGATATTCGGGAGTAGGGTAGTTCGGATTGTTCCGGCTGAGGTGGACATAGTCCTCCTCGTAATAGTCCAGTACCCTGTCGAGCCAGGTCGGGTCAACCGGGCGATACTCGGTGAGGTCTGCGGCAGAAGCTACCCTGTGCTCGCAGTGCTGGGCGTTGCACCTGTAGTGAGGCGTGATTTCTCCAAGCGTATGCTTGCCGCCGTCTCCGCTGAAATGGTACATTCCGGCAGTCCACACTATGCCTGCGATATCGTACTGGTCGGAGTACAGAAGGCTGAGAAGTATGCCGTTCATATCATCGACCTCGAGATCGGTCGTGATGAGTATGCGTGCCTGGCTGCTCTTGTCTACTACCGGAGCAAGATCCTCAGGCTGCATTGCGCGATTGCAGCAGGCGCTGCATAGGGCAACGCCTGCCAGAACCATATAGACAGTCGATTTGATTGTCTTCATACCGGGTATTATTTGCATTGATCTGAGAAGTGACGGGTAAAGTAAACCAGGGCGCGCCTGAGTGCGTCATACCAGTAGTAGGAAGCGTGGGAACCGTCGAAGCAGCGGAACTGCACGTTCATACCGGCCTTCTTCATCGATTGGTAGCAGGCTACGTTCTGGTCGAAGAGGAAATCGTCATCGCCGCAGTCGAGTACGAAATTGACTGATTTTGCCGCCTCAAGCTGCTCTGGGCTGTATGCGGTGCCGGATACGATGTCATTTGCGTTTGCAGCAGTCTTCGTAATGTCCCCGTGTACAGCAGCACTGATAGCATATACGCTGCTGAAGAGCTCCGGATGCCTCATTCCGTAATGGAATGAGCCGCCTCCGCCCATAGACAGTCCGCCTATAGCCCTGTGGCCCTTGTCGGTATAGACCCTGTAGTTCTTCTCGATATAAGGCATAAGCTCCTGGAAGAAGTAATCTTCATATCTCCATCCCTCCCTGTTGAAGTAGCCGGTATTGACTTCCATTGCATGAGGGAACACGATGACAGCCTCGCAGGCGGAGCCGTCGTTGACCATCTGGGTCACAGCTTCATTGATCATTGAGCAAGGGATGTTTGCCCACTCCCAATCGTTTTCTCCGTGTCCGTGGAGCATATATATTACAGGATACTTCCTTTCAGTGTCTTTCTTGTAGCTTTTCGGAAGGAGCACTGAGAAACTCTTGTCGCATCCGAGTATGTCGCTGTGGAAGTACAGGTGCTCGTAAGGCATAGGAAAGTTGCGTGCCACGTGTTTTGAAGGATCCTGAGGCTTTGCCTCCTGGGCTGAAATGCCGAAGCAGAATGCTGCGGCAAAAAAGAGTATGCTTAAAATTCTTTTCATAAAATGCTCTATTTGATTGTGATGATTACACGGTGGTATCTGGTGAGAACAGGCTCCCCATTGTCCTCTGCGGTAAGTACGAGATGTATGGTATCGCCCGCCTTGGCGTCCTCGGGAACGTTGAAGCTAACAGTGTCGCTGTCCGTCCCTTTGAGACTGAGTTCTCCCTGATAAGAGCCCACCTTATACTGAGCCCAGGATAGCGATACAGCATTCTTGTCAGGATCTGACACCCTGGTCTTGATGCTCACACTTTCGCCCGGTCCGGCGCTCAGGGCTACAGGCCCTGAAATGACTGGATTATGGTTCGCTGAGGCGTAATCCTCCGTTACGGACCACTTCATCCTGGCGGCAAAGTCATTCTGAATGGCAGGGAGGAAGACAGGAAGCACGGCATCCTTGACTATCCTCATTGAGAATGGAGCGGTATAACCGTCCTGTTTTTCCTGCTCGGAGAGGGTCTTCTTGCGTCCGCCCCATCCGCCGTACTCGGGAGCTTCGTAAGCCCTGAGACCGTTGCCTATGAGGTTGAGATAGCAAGGGGTATCTCCCTCGCTGATGAAATCTCCCTGAGGCTGAGGAGGGGTCCATACCCAGTAGCCCATCTCTATCAGCTCTGCGGCGGAGTATCCGGCCAGGCCGAAATAGTCGGTGAAGTCGCCTTCCGCCATCTGCTTGCCGTCGCCCCAAACCCTGTACATGTCGCCGAAGATACCCTTGGACTTGATGTTCTCCTTTGTCCAGGCTGCGGAGAAATAGAGCGTGTCAGCCTTGTTGATGACCCCGCGTTTGGCACCGTAACCCAGTCCTGTGACACCGGCGTTGAGTATTACTGACTCTACCTCAGGCCAGTTAGGCTGGATATACTCCTTATAGGTCTGGTCTTGCTGTCCCGAAAGGCAGAGCTTGGCCTTGGAAGATACCTTTTTCTTGATTGCTGCCCAGTCGGCACTGCCGCTGAACTCGTCTTCTATGGATTTGAGCGCCCTGGATACTGTGCTTGGACCGCCCCATACCTGTATGAATACAGGACGCATATCGTCGTCAAGAAGCACTTCCTTGATGAGGTCGGAGCCCGGTGTGTCGTGTGAAATGTCGCCTTCGAACTCCACATTGCCCATCCTTATTATGGACTTGAGGTACTCGGGCGTAGGGTAATCCGGATTGTGCACGATAAGATTCCCGTATACCTGTCCGTAGGCTTCAACGATGTTGTCGATAAAGCGCTCGCCTTCCGCCCACCTCCAGCTTGTTTGAGGACCGAGGTCCCTTCCTGGCCTGGCGTATTCCCTTCCCGGGATATACTGGGTAGTGCCCTTGCCATCGCCCTTCCAGTGGAACTGGCTACTCGCATAGATCAGGCCTTCAGTGTCGAAGTCGCTGGAATAGAGCAGATAACGTATAAGCGAGTTGCTGTCGTCCAATTCGGGGTCGCAGGTTACGATTACACGCGGTTTGGTCTCTGAAGACTCAAATTTACCGCAAGCCGCCGAGATGACGGCGGCTGCGGTGCAATATAAAATCAGTTTGCTCAGATTCATTTGAAAGCTACTTGAAAAGTTCCTTTGCGAACACTGAAAGATAGATTCTCCAGCACTTCCAGATGTGGCCGCCTCCTGTCTCAAGGTACTCGTAAGGGTAGCCCTTGCTGTCGAGGTATCCACGGAACTCGGTTACATTCTTGAGGAGGAAGTCCTCGGAGCCGCAACCTATCCAGTAGAGCTTCGGCTTTTTCTGGAAGAGGACGTCAATTTTGCCGTAAACGTTCTCATATATCGGAGATGCGACTTCCCTTTCCTTGCTTCTGTAGCCTACTGCGGCCGAAAAGAGGCCGATGTAGTCGAACTTGTCAGGGAAGTTGGCGCTGATGTGGCAGGTGTGGCCACCGCCCATCGACAGGCCTGCAATGGCCCTTCCGGACTTCTTGGCTATGGTGCGGTACTCCTTGTCGATGAAGTTTACAATCTCCATGAAGTTGGCCTCGAATGCGCCTGGAGCGTCTTTTACGTGGTAAGGCTTGTAATAGCCCCAATCGCTCTCTCCTGGAGCGGCATCCATTCCGACGTGGCCGTTAGGCATCACGACAATCATAGGCACTGCCTCGCCGGCGGCTATGAGATTGTCGAGTATCTGGCAGGCGCGTCCGAAGTTCTTCCACTCGTCCTCGTCTCCGCCGGAGCCGTGGAGAAGGTAGAGCACTGGATATCTGGTCTTCTTGGACTCCTCGTACCCGGCTGGAGTATAGACATTCATACGGCGGTCGGCATTCAGGCCGTCAGAATGGTACCAGCGGGCTGAAACGGTGCCGTGAGGGACATCCTGAACCTTGTAGAGATCGCCCTGGCCTCCTCCAACCACGAAGAGGTTGGTGAGGGTGGCGAAGTCGCGGAATACGTACGGATGGTTAGGGTCGATGGTGGCTATGCCGTCAACCATAAACATATAGCTGTAGAGCTCTGACTCGAGCGGCTTGGTGGTATAGGTCCACACGCCGTCCTCGCCCTCGACCATATCTACGAATCCGCTGGCCACCATGCCTGCGTTCGTGCCCTTCTCTCCTTCCATGAAGTCACCGACAATCTGCACTCTGTGCGCCTTGGGAGCAAGGAAGTTGAAGGTTACTGAAGCATCCTCGTTCACGATGGCAGACTTGATGTTCTGTGCAGGGAAGAGGTTCTGTTGGGCGAGCGCCCCTGAACAAATCAGGGTAAGCGCTGCGCCGAGTAAAATTTTGATTCTGTTAATAATTACCATCCTGGGTTTTGCTTGATGTTCTCGTTTACGTAAAGCTCGTTGGCAGGGAATGGGAGAAGCTCGTGCTTCCCGGCCTTGAAGCCGCATTCACCGGCCTTGTTGAAGGAATCCCAGCTTACGCTTCCGTCCGGATGGAGTACCGGGTTCTTCTCACCGTTGTGTCCGAGAGCTGCAGGAGCATCACCCCAGCGGACGAGGTTTTCGAACCTCTGACCCTCGAAGCAGAGTTCGAGACGTGATTCTGTCTTGATCTGGTCCATGGTAACGGTGCCCTGGACAAGCGGAGCCTGCGCACGGGTGCGGATCCTGTTGATGTAGGTGGTGGCGCTCTGTGCATCTCCGGAGTTCAGGCAAGCCTCTGCCGCGAGAAGGAGCACCTCGGTAAAGCGCATGATTCTCTCGTTGTTTGCGTAGAAATATCCGGCCCAGATGGACTTGAGAATACGCTGCTTGAAGTTCCAGTAACCTTCCTGGTCGGTGACATCCATTACCGGTGCGGTGCCGTACTGGCCGGTCATGGTCTCCCAGTTGGTGATGGTGTTCTTGAGACGGTATCCGTCCTTACCCTCAACGGCTACGAAAGCATCGTAGAGGTCCTTGCGAGGGTTCTGGAATCCGAAGGAGGAAGAGCAGAACACGGTGTCGTCGGTGTAGGAGTACTTCTCTCCGCGAAGTCCCATGAAGGTCCACTTGAAATTGTTGTTTGTGCCGACATTCCTGTCGTTGAGGGCGTGGATTTCAAACACTGACTCCTGGCTCATAACTCCGAGAGGAGTGTAGATGTTGGAGAGGTCAGGGTTGAGATCGTAGAGATTGGAATTGATGACCTCCTTGAGCACGGTGGCAGCGTCTGAATATTTCTTCTGGAATACGAGGGACTTGCCGAGGAGTGCCTGGGCATACTGCTTGGTAATCCTGTAGGTCTTCTCGTTGATGTTGGCCTTCTGGTGGAGGTCACCGCTGTTGATGGCGGTCTTGAGGTCTTCCTCGATGAAAGCCCAGAGAGCCTCGGTGCTTGAGTTGCCCTGCATATACTCGTTCTCCTGGAGAGTGTGGTCGATAAGAGGTGGGGTGCCCCAGAGGGTTACGAGCTGGAAGTATGCGTAAGCCCTGAATACTCTAGCCTCGGCAACGGCTCTCTTCATAACTGCGCTGTTGCCTGTCACTTTCTCAAGAACCACGTTGGCGCGGTAAACGAGTTTGTAGAGGTTCTCATACATTGTGGCGATTGCACCGAAGTCAGAGCTGAAGGTGTAGTCGGAGAGCATATAGAAAGTGCCGTCGTAGTGGGAGCCACCTCCGGACCATACGTCATCTGAAAGGTGGGTCTTTACGAACTGAAGACCGTTTGTGGACACTTCCAGGGCCCTGACCTGGTCGTAGCAGGCGATAATGCCTTCCTCTGCCTCGCTGTCAGTCTGATAGTAGGTCTGTACATCAGCCACGCTGTGCTGAGGAATGTCCAGCATTCCGGAGCAGGCTGTGAATGCCAGAGCTGAGCTCGCGAGCAGGCAAATGAGTGAATATCTGGTTTTCATATCGATTTCTTGTTATTAATTAGAATGAAAGGTTGACGCCTAAAGTTGCCCTCTTGGTCACAGGATACTGACCGTAGTCAAGTCCGAGACCGTTTCCGCTCATGGATACCTCAGGGTCGAATCCCGGGTATGAAGTGAAGTTGAAGTAGTCGTCGAGAGATACGTAAACTCTCAAGCTGTTGATGGATACCTTCTTGAGGAGGTTCTTAGGGAAGGTGTAACCGAGCTGGATCTGCTTGATCTTGAAGTATGAACCGTCGAATACCATAGCGGAGCTCTGCACGTACTTGTCATAATTCTTGAGGGAAGCACCGATGTACTGGGCGTTGGTGTTCTGAGGAGTCCAGCGGTTGTCGTAGAAATACTTGAGGGTATTTGCCTGGATACGGGTGGAACGTGGAACTGCGTAAGCAATCTCGTTGCCGGCTGCACCGTTTGCGAATACTGTGAGGTCTACGCCCTTCCAAGAGAGGTTGAGGGTGATACCGTAGGTGAGGTCAGGAATGCCTGAGCCTATCATTGTCTTGTCGTTGTCGTTGATGCTGCCGTTATCGTCGAGGTCGGCGAATACAGGAGAGCCATCCTCAGGGTTGACGCCTTCATACTTGTAGCCACGCATATACCAGATAGGGTAGTCCTTCTCGAAGAAGCAGGTGATGCCTGAACCGCCTGAGTTTCCTGCAACGCGGCTGAGGGTAGGATAGATGTAGGTTACCCTGTTCTTGAGGGTGGCGAGGTTGGCGCTGATAGAATAGCCGAAATCGCCGATCTGATCCTTCCAGTTGATGTCGAACTCGAATCCTGAGTTCTCAACGTTACCGGCGTTGAGCGGGGAAATGGTGTTGCCCACTGAGAGTGAAGACTTCACACCGGTCATTATGAGGTCCTTGGTGGACTTCTTGTACCAGTCCATGCTGAAAGAGAGCCTGTCCTTGAGCATACGGAGGTCGAGACCCACGTTTATCTGCTCGGAGGTTTCCCACTTGAGGTTGTAGTTTCCGGTAGAAGAAGGAAGGGAACCTACTGCATAAGAACCGTCATTGGCGATAGGGTACTTGATGGTGGAGGTGATCACTGAACCGTACATATAGTTGCTGAGTCCAGCGATGGAGCCGTTCTGACCCCAGGATGCGCGGAGCTTCAGGAAGCTGACAGCAGGTACGTTGTTCTTGAACCAATCCTCGCGGGACATCGTCCAACCTCCTGATACTGCAGGGAAGAAGCCCCACCTGGTGTTGAGAGGAAGTATTGAGAGGTCAGCTGCATCCGCACGGAGGGAAGCCTGGATGAAGTACTTCTGGTCAAAGTCGTAGCCGACGCGGCCGAAGTATGAAAGTTCGGCGTAATTGCGCTTCTCGCCGCCGGAGATGGTCTTGGTGGCGGTTCCGGTTGCGTTTGCGAAGTATGCGTAGTTCCTGTCGAGCTTGCTGATACCGATATTGGAAGCGCTGGTTCCGCTCACGCTTGCGGTTACGTCGTATGTGGACCTGCTGGAGAAGGACATACCGAGCATGGCGCTGACATTGTGCTTCTTGGCGAAGGTCTGATTGTAGTTTGCGAAGTTCTCCCACTGCCAGTAGTTGTTGTGGGACTCGGATGCGGAGATGGTTACGTAGTCGTAGTTGGTGTCAGTATTGACGGTGTGAGGCCACTGGAGGTTGTAGGTGCTCCTGTTGCTGAAATCGTAACCTATTCTGGATGTGAAGGTAAGCTGCTTGATCGGCTTGAAGTCGAGGGAGGTTGAACCTCTGAAGTTGAAACCCTCGGACTGCTGCTGATAGCCGTCACGCATAATGTAAGGGTTGATGTTGTTGGACTCCTGGAATGGGGACATTGAGTAGTAGTCTCCGTTTTCATCGGTCAGGAAGGCATGTCCCTGGTCGAGGAGAGCCTGGATATGTGCAGGAACGTTGTCCTTCGAGTAGGTTACCGGAGTAAGCGGGTCCATCTGGAGGACTGAACCGAGCATGGAGTACATGCCTCCCTCGCGTACCCTGGTGGCGCCGAACTTGGCGAAGCTGTTGTTGGAGGTGAGCTTGAGCCACTTCTTGATGTTGTAGCTGGCGTTCACGGTTCCGGTGAGACGGCTGTGCTTGTCCTGGTTGCCGATGACAGGACCGTCATTGCTGAGGTAGGACAGGGATGCGAAGAGGGTTGCATCCTTGTTGGCACCCTGGAAGCTCACGTTGTGACGCTGCATTGAGCCCTGCTCGAATGCTACGTCTGCCCATTTGGTGTCGGTCTTGCCGTCATAGAACTGGTTGATGCGATCCTGTGATACAAGATTTCCCTCGGTTACCCAGTTGATGTATTCCTGTGCGTTGAGCACCTCAGGTATTCTGGCAACATCCTGGAAGGAGTACTGCATATCGTAGCCGATTCTGGTTACGCCTTCCTTTGCCTTCTTGGTGGTGACAAGCACAACACCGTTTCCTGCAGATGCGCCGTAGATAGCTGCAGATGCAGCATCCTTGAGCACCTCGATGCTCTCGATATCGCTAGGGTCGAGGTTGTTGATGTTCTTGGTCCTCAGACCGTCCACAACGTAGAGAGGAGTGGAATCGGAGTTGGATGAGTAACCGCGGACACGGATGGAACTCTCTGAGCCCGGTGCTCCGGAGGTGGAAACGATCTGGACGCCGGCTGTCTTTCCCTGAAGACCCGAGTCAACCGAAGTGATGCTTCGGTTAGCAAGGTCCTCAGCTTTTACGGAAGAAATGGCGCCAGTCACGTCACTCTTCCTCTGAATGCCGTATCCTACTACAACCGTTTCCTCAAGAAAGTTCTGGTCGTCCTGAAGAACTACGTTGATGGTAGTTGAATTTGCTGTGATGACTTGGGTGGCAAGTCCAATGCAGGAGAACTCCAATTTTGCTCCGCGGGGAACCGTGATGGAGTACTTGCCGTCAATGTCTGTAGAGATACCGTTTGTGGTGCCGGCTTCAACAACGCTGACTCCGATTACCGGTACGTTCTGGCTGTCAGTGACAACACCGCTTACGGTAATCTTCCCTCCTCCTTGCGCAAATGCGCTGATACACAGAAGGGTAGATACTAAAAATGCTGTAAAACGTTTCATTGGTTATAAATTATTGTGAATGAATTAGTTCGATAAAGTGATGATCACCAGGGCGGCAAGGAAGCTGAGGAACATTGCTGCAACATACTTGTTTGTGCCCTTTGGTGCTCCCTTGAACTCCTTCCAGATGAACACTCCCCAGATCATTGCGATCAGCGGTGAAGCATTGCTGAGTGCGTAGGCGACGGCCTTGTTGACCTGGGCGCCTGCGGACATGAAGCTTATGACCATACCGCTCATCCAGATGAAGCCTCCCAGCATACCGATAAGGTGAGTGCGGGTGTCACCCTTGGTGAAATAATCCTTCATGCTGGCCTCTCCCTCCACTGACTTCTTCATCATGATAGGATTGAGAAGGAAGGTGGAGATGAGCACTGCGAGAGCGAAGAAGAATACTGCCTGGTAAGGGGAGAGCGTGCCGCTTCCGCCGAACTCGGCGCCTGTAGCCTTCACTACGAGACCGTAGAAGAATGCGAATCCGAAGCCGGAGATGAATGCGTAGATTATGCCGGCGAGAGGACTCTTGGACTGGGATGAGGTGAGCTTCTTATAGGATATGGCACAGAGCAGCATAGCGGCTACCGCAAGGGCTACTCCGATCCAGAGCAGGGCCTCATTGCCGTTGAAGCCGGCAACGAAGTAGTTGAAGATGATTCCTCCCACCCATCCGAAGCCGCCGCCGATAGGGAAGGCGACCGAGAGGCCTGCGATGCCGTTGGCTGCGGTGAGGAAGATGTTGGCTATGTTCCATACGAGACCGCCCAGCATGGCCCAGCCGACGCTGGACCATGTGAGATTGTCAAATATGCCTCCGCCGTTGAAGGCCAGAAGACCTATGATGGAAGTGAGGAAAAATCCTCCGATGTAGTCCCAGTAGAAGAGAGAGGACTTCCAGTCCTTCTTCTGGACAAGCTTCTGGGTGTTTCCCCAAGAACCCCAGCATATGCAGCAGTAGATGCAGCATATGATGGCAAGAGGTATGTTGGTTACAAGTACCATAGTTCAGATTATATTATTCGTGAACGTAGAGGTTCCAGCCGAGGTAGTTCTCGATTGCGTCCTGGAGTATCTCCTTTGCCTTTCCGCGGCAGGCGGCCACGTGATGCTCGAAGCCGTTGCGGCAGATGTACTTCATAAGGGTCTGGAGCTTTGGAACTCTGGTGACGGCGATGCAGCCGTCCATTCCGTAAGGATCGTTGGTGATGGTGCCTTCTCCGAGGTAAGCCTTGATTCTGCCCTCGGTGTCGTCGGTGGAGATGCGGAAGTAGGTGAAGTCGCCTTCAGATACCTTTGCGCAGACTGCTCCGAAGGTCTTGACCTTTCCGAGAGTCCTTCCGAGCACTCCGAGAGGAGCAAGCTTGAGCTCGTTGTTGCCGATGAATTCACGTGGGAAGTTGCCGCAGTGGGTGCAGACGCACATTTCGCGGTCCTCGGCGAAGTTGTTGTTCCAGTCCATAAGGGCGGAAGCGTGGCCGGAGGCAAGAGTCAGGGCATACATGGATACGGCACCGGCGATATCGGTTTCGCAGGCGCAAGGGATGAGCCTGTCGGAGAGCATGCTCATAGCCACGCAGGCTGCGCAGCCGTAGTTCTGCTCGAGGGAGTCCCAGCACTGTATGGCAAGGGCGTCGCAATCATTGGCTTCCCTCCAGCGCTCTACCGCGAGGGCGAACTTGATGACGAGAGGAAGCTTGTCTTCGTAATTGGCAGGGACCTTGGCATAGGCGCTGATGCTCTCCTTCTTGGCGAGGTACTGAGGATCGTCCTCAGAGATGGCCTCGGCTGCGAAGATGAGCTCTGAAAGGTCTGCAGGGACCACGGTGATGCCTGTCCTCTGGAGGAGTTTCTCGCTGGCACGGCAGGTGTTGAAGCCGAGAGGACGGGTTCCGATCTGACCTATGCGGCAATGTCTGAGACCGTTTACGACGCGGCAGATGCCTGCGAACTTGTTGAGGTCCTCAGCCAGCATAGGGGAGTAGATCGAATAAGTATGGAGAGTGGTGTCAGTGAACGGAATACCGTACTGATAGAGGTTGTTGCAAACGGAAATCTTGCCGCAGAAGGCATCCCTGCGGTTGTCGAGGTCCACCTTGTCGTTGCTGTCATCGCAAGCCTGCACGAGTACCGGCACATTCAGGTCAGCCTCCTTGATGGCGTTGATGATGCCAATCTCGAAACCGAAGTTCGGAAGTGATACGATAATACCGTCGATCTCATCCCTGTGCTCCCTGAAGAGTTTGGCGCACTTGAGCGCGTCCTCTCTGGTCTCGATGCTGCTGCTTCCGGTAGGGGTGGCATCCTCAGGAAGGATGACATAATCATAGCCAAGATCATCTATGGTCTTGAGCAGTTGCTTCCTCACGTCTCTTGCGAGTTCTGAGTTGAAATAGGCTCGGGTGCCGATGATGACACCGAAGCAGATTTTTCGGTTGTTCTTGTACATAAATTTATGTGGTATTAATTGTTTGTTGTTTGTCTTACGGCTTCTTCGACCTTAAGCTTCCATGCAGCGAAGATTCTTTCAGCCTCGTCAGCCCCTGATGAAGGCAGGTATTTCCCGTTAGGAGCCCAGATTGCTGCCGCCTCACTGAAACTTGTCCACTTCTTCCTTGCGAAGCCGTTCATTATGAAGGCTCCGAAAGCGGACGCGTCCAGGACCTCGGACTGCACTACGGGCACACCGAGCAGGTCGGACTGCAGCTGCATCAGGAAACCGTTCCTGGTAGGGCCTCCGTCCACGCGTACTTCGCGCAGGGAAACGCCGGTGCCGCAGAGCATTGCGTCCAGCAGGTCCTTGATTTGGAATGCGATTGACTCCAGACCGGCGCGGCAAACGTGCGCCCTGGTGCTTGCGAGCGACAGACCGCCTATGCAGGCGCGTGCGGATGCGGCCCAGTACGGGGCACCCAGGCCGGCGAATGCAGGCACGAGGTACACGCCACCATTGTCCTTGACAGACCTTGCAAGCGGCTCGGCTTCAGCGCTGTCAGCAATGATGCCAAGATTGTCCTTGAGCCAGGCGATGATTGCACCCGAGCAATGTATGTTGCCCTCGAAGGCGTAGAAAAGCTTGCCGTTGGCGGCGAATCCCACCGAGGTCACGAGTCCCTCCGGTGCTGCTGCCGCCTTTTCGCCGATGTTCACCATTACGGATGAACCGGTGCCGTAGGTGACCTTGCCGTCGCCTTCGTTGAAGCACATCTGGCCGGCGAGTGCACCGTGGGAGTCCCCGAGCACGCCGGCTATTTCTACAGCTGCGCTGAACAGACCCTCCACGTCGGTAGTGGCGAACACGGAGTCGCACGGGAGCGCCTTAGGCATCATCGCGCGCGGAACGCCGAGCATCTTGAGCAGCTCATCGTCCCAATCGAGGCTGTGGATGTTGAAGAGCATGGTCCTGGAAGCGTTGGTGTAGTCGGTAGCGTGTACCGCACCGCCGCTTAGCTTCCAGACGAGCCAGGAATCGATGGTACCGGCAAGAAGCTCCGTTTCGGGGTCGATGCCCTGAGGAGCCGCTACATTGTCGAGTATCCATTTTATGCAACTGCCTGAGAAATAAGGGTCTATGCGCAGGCCACTGCGCTCGCGCACGAGCCCGGCATATCCCTGGGCTTCAAGTTCATCGCAAATGTCCTTTCCGCGCATATCCTGCCATACGATTGCGTGGCATACGGGCTTGCCGCTGCGCCTGTCCCAGACCACTACGGTCTCGCGCTGGTTTGTGAGTGCCAGTGAGTATTCGCAATCCTGTTCAGGGCTTCCCACCACCTCGCGTATTGCCGCTACTGTGTTGGCGTAAATCTCCTCTGCATCGTGCTCTACCCAGCCTTCCTTCGGGTAATACTGCTTGTGGGGAACGGATGAATTGCGCAGAACCTCGCCTTTTTCGCCGAAAAGAATGGCTTTGGTGGCGGAGGTGCTCTGGTCTACTGCTATTACGTAATGCTTCATATCCCTATCCTTTTATGCTGTGGAAGAACTCTTCTGCACTGGCTGCAATGCCCTGGGAATCCATTCCGTATCTCCTGTAGAGTTCTGCGGACGTGCCGTGGGCAGCGTTCTCGTCAGGAACCGCAATGATTCTTACAGGCACAGGGTGTTCGCTGAGGCTTTCTGTCACTACTGAGCCGAGACCTCCGTTGATGCTGTGCTCCTCGACGGTTACCAGGCAACCGGTCTCCTTTGCGGCGAGTTCGAGCTCACCGGTGTCGAAAGGCTTGATCCAGCTGCAGTCCAGCACTCTGGCATTGATGCCCTTGGCACGGAGCAGGTCTGAGGCTCCTACTGCCTGACACACTGCCTCACCAGTGGCGAGTATGCAGAGGTCGTTGCCCTCGCGGAGGCGATTCGCCTTGCCGGGAGTGCAATCGCAGTCGTCATTCTCATATACTTCGCCTGTTGCGCCTCTTCCGACCCTGATGTAAATCGGTTCAGGATAGCCGATAAGGGTTCTGGCCGCCTTGGCTGCCATATGGCCGTCAGAAGGAATCAGAATGTTTATGCCCGGGAAAGCCCTCAGCACTGCAATGTCGTGCAGACTGTGGTGGGTGGAGCCGAGGGCTCCGTAGGCGAAACCTCCGCTGACGCCGAAGATTTTGACGGGATTGCGGCTGTAGGCAACGTCAACCTTGATCTGCTCAAGGGCACGGGCTACATAAAAGCAGGCCGGGCCGCAGCAAACGACCTTCTTGCCGCTGTGGGACAGTCCTGCGGCAATGCCGACAGCATTCTGCTCTGCAATGCCGCATTCTACAAACTGTTCCGGTAGGATATCTGCGAATTCATTCAATGTTACGGAACCTCTGGCGTCTGTGGTCACGACTACCAGGTCCTTGTCTTTCTTTGCTTCTTCGAGCAGTGCTCCTGTGAAGCTCTTTCTGGAATCTATCATTGGAAGAGATCTTGTTCTATGTGGCGTTACTCAATATTATCAGTTTGCGCTCAAGGCGGCGATTCTTGCGTCGATTTCCCTCAGAGCGGTCCTGTATTGCTCCTCGCTCGGAACTCCGTGGTGCCATTTGCGTTCGTTTTCCATAAAGGATACGCCTTTTCCCTTGGTGGTGTGGGCAATGACCATATGCGGAGCGTCAGCTTCAGTGTCAATGCTGTCAAGGGTTTTCACTATATCCTCTATTTCGTCACCGTTCATCTCGATGACATCCCAGCCGAAGGCCTTCCATTTGTCAACCAGGGATTCCAGAGGCATCACATCCTCGGTTCCGCCGCTGATCTGAAGCTTGTTCCTGTCGATTATGGCAATGAGATTGCCGGTCTTGTAGCGGTGTGCAGCCATAGCCGCTTCGTAGATGGAACCTTCCTCCTGCTCGCCGTCGCCCATAAGCACTACGGTGCGGTACTTCTGGCCGTTCATCTTTGCTGCTATGGCCATGCCGAGGCCGAAGGAGAGTCCGTGGCCGAGGGCGCCGCTGTTCACCTCGACACCAGGGATGTCATTCAGCGGGTGGCCTGCGAGAGGGGATTCGTATTTGCCCAAAGTGTCGACCTCGCTCTTCTCAAGGAAGCCTATCTGCTCGAAGACTGAGTAGAGAGCCTCCACGCAATGACCTTTGCTGAGGACGAACCTGTCCCTGTCCGCATCGTCGAGCTTGCTCTTATCGATATTGAGATAATGATTGTAGAGCACGGTCAGTATGTTGAGGCAAGAGAGGTCACCTCCCGTATGTCCTGCCTTGGCATTGAAGATGATCTCGATCAGACGTCGTCTGTTGCGTTCAGCGCTTAGTTTTAGTGTTGGAATATCCATTGTTTTCTTACCTTTTGTATCTGTAACGACGCAAAGATAGAAAACGAAAATATAAAACGCAAGAAAAATTAGGAAAAAACTTTCGTTTGCTTTCGGAAAACTAAATTATTCCGAAATTTCCATAACTCCGGTGAAGGCGGTGTTGGCCCGGTATTCCGGAGCATAGACGCATTCGATTGTCGGAACTTCGGACCTGAAGCATCCTTCCTGGGTCACAAGGAAGTCTTCCCTGAAACTTCTGTCCTCCTCAGGAAGAACTTCGAACCAATAAAGGCTGCGGTCGGCTTTCACCTCGCGATGGGAGAAGGATAGTAAATCGAAGCCTGTCTTCTGCTCCACCGGCCTCAGAGCAGCATTGCGCGGTGCGGTCAGGCGCACAAAGCTGCGGTTCTCCTCGCTGAATATGCGGTACTCGGCGCTGATGGCATCTCCCACATGCAGCTGATCCCCGTCCGCCAGAGGCTTTCCGTTGCGCATCCACACCAGTTCCAAGCGTATTCCGTTCGATGCGGCTTTCACCTCATCCAACGGCACTTGCGCTTCAGCCTCGAGTATGAGCACCCTGGTCCCGAGCGTCCTGTCGCTGCCCTTGAGAACGCAGCCCAGAGCCTCAAGGCATGCGAAGTCTCCTGCCCATTCCTGGGTCTGCTTCTGCACCATAATCCACAGCCTGATGCCTTCCGCCAAATCCTTGTCCTTGGCATCTCCGTGAGTATCAAAGAGTTTGCAGAGCAGGGAGTGGGCGTAGAGCTCGCTGGACAGCAGACCTCTCCACGGCATCACTGCATTAGGGAAATAAGTTCCTCCATCCGCGTGGGCGACGGCATACTGGCGCAGGCTCTCCAGATCCAGGTCCATGGAGCGGCGCAAGCCGGCCGCATTCCATGCCGTTGAGCCCAGCCCAAGCCTGGATGCCAGCTCAAGGCCATCCCCGGAGGCGAGGAGCTTCTCAAGCGTCAGCAACCTGCGCGCCTTGGTGAGTATGTCTCCCTGCAGCCCACGGTCATCTGACGGCACGAGATATTCGGAGAACGCCTTCCTCAACTGCTTCACGAACTTGCTGTCGCCATTCTTGATTTCGAGAGGCACGTCAGCGTAGAGCGAGCGCACGTACAGGTATTGGGAGCCGTTCAGCCAGCCTCGCCACAAAGGCATTACAACGTCACGGAACTGGCAGTCATCCAGATACTTGACGGCAGCCGGGAGCAGGTTTTTCAGACGATCCGGTAAGGACCCTCCGTCTCGAAGTGCGGCACATCTCTCCAGCAGCAGTGCTGTGACGGCAGGGGAGGAATTGAAGCCTGCGAACCACGCAAAACCTCCGTCCGAATTGCGGCAGGCTATGATTTTGTCCACGAGTTTATCCCTTGAGGCAGCATCCAGGCCGGAATCGCTCCTGCCCGGCAGAGACTTGAGCAGCCAGTCGGAATACAGGGAGGCGGACAGATCCACGAGGTTGTCGCTCTCCGCCTCAATCTTCTCGGGTATGGCCTCCATAAGCATGTCCAGGATGGACAGTTCGCGCACGGAGGCATGTCTTCCGTCCACGGCAGTGAAACTTGAGCGCAGCTGTCGGGTGAGTGCCTCGCGCAGAGCCTCGTCCCTGAGCAGCATTGAATGTGCTTCGCGTATGCTCTGAGCGGCGGGGCGCACAGGAACGCTCACGAACACGGCATCCCCGGCAAGGCTCCTGTCGTCAGGGACGAAGCTGAGCTCCAGTCCCAGATTCTCGATTGCAGACAATTTTTTCACCAGTTCCAGCTCGCAGCTCCAGAAAGAATTGCCTCCGGCAGGAATGCTGATCGCGGCCTTTTTCCGCCCCAGCGGCCTGGTGCTGCGCGCACCGTCGTACCACTTCAGCTCCACGCTTCCCTTCACCTCACGGTCGAGATTGTTGTACAGCGCTGCCCTTGCGACGTATCGGTCGCCGGAATACAGCACCCGCGGCTCGAATAAGGAAACCTTCACCGGCAGCGTCACGCACATCTCGCGGCGCAAGGTGGCACTGCGCAGGCTCCTGTCGTGCGCGAAGAGCTGCACCACGTAGGTGGAGAGTTTGTCGGCATTGGTGAAACGCAGGCTTATGCGTCCCTGCCCGTCGCTCCTTAGCATAGGTTCCCAGGCAATGGTGGAGTTGAAGTTCTCCCTTATCGCGACGCTTTCCCCGCTCCCGGATGCGGCATCCACGGTATCGATCTCCTCCGCCATTTCGAACAAGGCGCCGGCCGGTGCGGCATTCATCATCACATTATCCTCAACGATACCCATTGCTCTCGCCTTAGCTCTGAATCTTTTGCCCGGAGCGCGTCCGTAGCCGATAACAATGGCTTCACCGGTGCTGAGGCTGCCTTCGGAGGAATTGTAATCCGGGGTTGAGAAGCTTTCCTCGCGAGCAGGAATGCTGCTCCAAGGGTTCGGCTGCATACTCTCGGATGCAAGCTCGAATATGCTGGCGGCGCACTCGAATCCCTCGGGTGCCGAGATTATGAACTCGTAAGAAGCCCCAGGTGCGGTAGTGTCAAGGAAACGCAGGAACGCAAGCTCCGGCGCATCGTCGGCGCTTTCCGGCAGCTCGATGCTGCGTGAGTAGCTGAAATCTGCTTCATCCTTGAAGAAGAAGAGTTCGAGCGATGCTGCTCCGTAAAGGGAAAACGCTTCCACAGGGTAGCCAACGGTGCGCACGGAGGCGGCAGGGATATGGAACACCCCGCCCTCGAGCCTTTGTGTGCCGCGGGTGAAGAGTTCGGCAGCCACCCATAGCTCGGAGCGCCCGCAACCCGTTTCCACGAGGCCTGATGGCAGTTCGTGGAAATAGCTCTCCACGGATGCGTCGAGTATGGAGGCGGTTCGCAGGAACAGTTCCCTGCGCGTGTGCCTGTACTCCTTTCCGTTGTCGGCGATGCAGCTGAACACGCTCTCCAGAAGGTATGGCTTCCCCTTTTCCAGACTGCTTATGTCCAGGATGATGTTGCCGTCCGAACTCTCGGCTCTGAGAAGCTCGGACTCGCCGTCGAGCACCCTAGCCATGAGTCTGGCATCCGTTCGGGAGAACAGACCCGGAGTCTGGCCGTTCTCAGTTGCGCTGAGTCTCAGCTTGTCAGAGGAAAGCGTCTTGCCTTGCTTGTCAAGGCTATCGTCATCTTCTGTCCGGTAGCGTTCGAGGAAGTCATCGTAAACGCTGAAACTTCCCTTGCCGCAGTCCACAAACTCCAGCTCCTGATATATGCTGGAGCCTACGCTCAGGGAGTTGGCGAATCTCAGGCTCTCCCCGGACGGGTTGCTTACATCCAGTTCTATCTTGTAATACCTGATCCAATCGCTGTCCTTACCCTCGAAACTGATTTCAAAGGCCCCGCTCCCGTCGAGTCTGAGTTCTCCTTTGGCCACGCTTTCCCCATAAGAACTTATCCTGTAGCTGGCGCGGCAGCCCTGGAGACTGTGGCCGCTGTAGCTCTCAAGTTTACCGCTGAACCTGAGCCTGTCGCCCTTCAGCAAAGGACGGGTCTGGGCATCCCAGCTCACGCTGAAGCTCGGGAGGGTAAACTCGTCAATGCGTATATATTTGGTAGTGAGCGTTCTGCTCCCGCTCTTGACGCGCAGTGCATAGAGCCCGCCCTTGGTGCACAGCTCCTTTTCGAGCAGTAACTCGCCGGCCGCAGACCCGAACTCTCCCGTTGTGAACGAGCCGCTTTTCAAAGACTTGCCTTCAGGGTCTACAAGCTCCACGATGAACTCGCTCCCTGCAGGGAAAGGCTTCCTCTCCTGCTGCCTGTAGGCTATAAGCTTGAACTGCAGCCTTTCGCCGGGGTTGAATGCCGAGCGGTCACAAATGAGCATCGCCGCCTCCGTTTCCTCCGGACTTTCGTCGTCATAGAAATATTGCGGGTAAAGGATGTGTTTTGGGGAAAGCAGACTTTCACCCCGGGCGCCGACGGTCCCGGCCTGGATGACGTACCCCCATTTCCTGGTGGAAAGTTTCTTGCAGAACTCTTCCGCTACCTTGGTGAATCCGTTGATTTCCAATTCTGTGCGTGCAATCTCCCTGTCCCTGTCGTCGAAAAGTCTCAGCTCGCACTTCTCCACCGGCCTGCCGCTCATGGCATCGGCCACATATACCCAAAGCTCCCCGCCCTCACGCCGGCTGGCAATGGAAAGGTGGGTCCTGTTGTAGTTTATCTGACTCTTGTACTTCAGCTGGCTGCTGACTATTTCATAATTGCCGTCCTGAAGTCCGGAAAGATCCAGCTTGAGGGTGTCGTAAACGTAATACGACTTGCGCTCATTGTCCAGAATGCGGCTTATGAGCTGTTTCCCGTTCTCGCTGACACTGACTTTAGCCTTGCTCAGGTTGCGCAGGAGCAGGAAAAGCTTCTCCTCCTTTACAAATGAACGTATATCGCTGCTGTTCAATGTTTTGATTAGGCTCTCAGCGCGAGTGATGCAGCCCGTCAGCTGCTTTTCGCTGCGCGCTGCCTCGGCTTTCCTCTTTCTGATGTCCTGGCAATCGGCCTTGAGCTTGAGATACTTTCCCCCGTCGCTGCACTCCTCTTTCTCGAGTTCGGAGAAGCGGAGCATGGCAAGCTCCTCCTCTGCTATCAGGCCCGTCGCCTTGCCGCTGTAGAGCCTGGAGTACTCCTCAAGCAAGCTGCGCCTGCCGTCTTCCTCCCTTTTGCACAGAATTTCCCTGAGTTCCACCAACGCTCCCATAGGGTAGCTGCCGGCAAAGCGTTCCGTTGCCTTGACTGCGGCGACGGACCCCGGTCCGCTCTCCTTGCAAAGGGCTGTCCAGAGCAGGTAATCATAATCATTATCAATAAGTTGTGCAAGAACTGACGCTACGGGGTGGAAGTTGCTGAAATAGCTGTGGAAGTAGAACTCGCTGTTGTGTCCCTGCCTGAGTTCCTGCTCGTGACTGTCCATAAATGCAAGAATCTCCCCGGCAGTCATAGCATTCCTGTTGTGGTAGAACT
>SFJB01000164.1 GCA_004555145.1 Bacteroidales bacterium
GACGCGGTCCAGCATCCTCAGTCATCCATCTCGTATCAGTATTGAGCACGACATTCTCGCCGGTGTACCTCATCGCGAGATAGCGGAGCGCTACGGCCTGAAATCCCATACGGTCGTCACCAGGTACGCCAAGGAGCACATGGCCAAGCTTATTGCCAAGGCAGAGCTTGAGACGGTTGAGGGGCTTCTGGACAGGATCACGCGTCACATCGGCACGGTTGAAAATCTTATCGCATCAATCGAGGACTGGCTCACTGGCCCGGATGGAATGCTTGACGCCGCACCCCGCGCATCGGAGATCAACGTCATCTATCTGGCGTACACGGACGCAGGGCCGGTCAAGATCAAGAGGACGCTTGCAGAGATCATGCAGGACGTCTACAACGCGCGTGAGGATGATGACACTCTCCCTGCGTCTGATGAGGCTATACTCAAGGTCCAGCTAGGTATCCAGGATCCAAGGCTGACTCTTCTGAAGGCGGCCGAGACCCTGAACAAGCAGCTCGAGCTCCTTGCGAAAGCCAAGGGTATTGTCGAGGAAAAGGTCAGCGTGACCGTTGAAGCACCCGAGAGGACCATCGAGGAGCTTGCCACGGCGCTTACCGAGGCTCTTGCGCCCTACCCTGAGGCCCTGCGCGCTGTGGTTGATGAGCTTGCGAAGATCACGGAGGCTGTATGATCGCGGCAGGTACACGGATAAAGACCGATGAGCTTGCATGTGCTCTCTCCATCCCCTACTACCTCCGGCGGCTCGGATTCACGCCGTTTGCATGGCAGGAGGCCGTGGCGCAATCTCCGGCAAAGCGCAAGCTCCTGCTGTGTTCCAGACAGGCGGGAAAGAGCACGATCGTATCAGCCATCCCCTGCCACCGTGCAAAATATTTCCCCGGCTCCCTGTCCATCGTGATTGCTCCCTCAGAGAAGCAGGCAGGCGAGGACATGGTGAAGATCAAGGGCTTCATCGGCCACGATCCCACTTACCCTAAGCTGAAGAGGAACGCTACGGACTCAATCGAGCTTGTCACGGGCTCACGTATCTTTGTCGTCGCCGCCACGGATTCGGCCGCCAGAGGATACTCAAGGCCGCGCGTCGTCCTGCTTGATGAGGCATCACGCATCGACGATCAGGTTTACAAGTCCGGTGTGGTTCCCATGCTTAACAACTCGCCTGCCAGCGAGCTTATCATGCTATCAACCCCTTACGGCCGTATGGGCTTCTTCTATGAAACCTGGCTTGCAGAAAACAGATACGAAAAATATTTTGTGAAAACCCCATGGGTCCCTGACCTGAGCGGACGTACCCCGGTGCTGGTCCCGGCCCCGGAGAGCGAGGAGGAGTTTGCCGCAAGGTGGGCTGAGAAGGACGTTAAGGCCTGCTACAGCCCGAATCACATGGACTGGACTTATCAGCAGGGCAACCTGGACGATGTAGGAGAGAAACAGTACAGGCAAGAGTTTTGCTGTGAGTTCGTCGAGCAGGACGGACAGGTGTTCGCGGATAGTGATATCGATAGGATTTTCAGAGAGTCGCTTATCAGGCCGACAAGCACGAATGTTGATATCATGTCGCCCCCGCAGGCATTAACGCCGAAGAGCATGGGAGGAAAGTACTTTTGAGTGTTTTTGGAAGTTTTGCAACAGCATCGTCCATAGTCCTTCCCTCCACGTCCTACGTTATCGGACAGGACGTCGCCAAGGATCAGGACTACACGACAACCGTCATCCATCAGATCAAGCCGGAGGCAGTCCCGTCAGCGTCAGGCTCTCCCCGGGTCTTTATCTTTGAGGATGAAGTGTTCAGGGACAAGCGCAGGCTCAAGTACACCGAGCTCCCTGTCTACACGAAGGAGCTCATCAGCTCGCTCGACATGGAAGGACGTTCGGCACTGGTGATTGATAAAACGGGTGTCGGTAACGCCGTCTACGATATGTATGACGAGGTAGGGCTTGACCCGCTCGGGATCATCTTTTCCGGTGGCGCATCGGCACAGATGCACACCGCGCAGAGAATCCGGTCACAGTTCGGGCAGGTGTCGCATATCACGGTGCCAAAGGCAGATCTGATAGGCGCCCTGAAGCTGGCAGTTGAGCAGGGACGGCTCAGGATTGCGGAAGGACTCATGTACGCCAGGGAGGCCGAGGCCCAGTTCCGGCACTTTGTCGGGAAATTCAATTCGCAGACGGGCAACGTAAAGCTAGAGAACGATAGCCCGGATGTGCATGACGATTTCGTTGTTACAGAGGCCATGTGCGCGTGGTACGTCCTTCACATGAAAGGACACTTCGAGCAAAGGGCAAAACGCCCGACACCTCGATCAGAGAACTACAGAAATAACATATTTAACGATAAGGAGTGGCTATGATAACAGTACAGCAGAGCAGAGACATACTGCTTGT